>NZ_WKEE01000066.1:0-27368 GCF_021605635.1 Stenotrophomonas sp. PA-6-5C | reverse complement strand
GCGGCGGCGGGGGTAAGGTTGTTCGGCGGGTTTGCCCCGGGCCCCCGCGGAGGCAAGGGAAACAGAAACAGTGGGTTTCCGGTGATTGGGGGGGGTGGTGGGGGAAGGCGGGACACGCCGTAGCCCCATCCTTGGGGGCTCGATGGCGCCATCCATGGCGCCAACGGTCCCGCCTGCCCACACCGCCCCGCCTTGGACGGTTTCCGGGTGCTGTCGGTAGATGTCGACCTTGGTCGACACTGTGGTAGATCCACGCCATGCGTGGATGAACGGTGGAGGCTGATACGGGGACGGTCAGGCGGTAAAATGGCGGGATGATCGCCAATACCGCTGCCTATCATTTCGCCGTCATCGACGCTCCGCAGGCCCTGTGCGACCAGCTGCAGGCGCGTGCCGAGGCGTCCGGCCTGCAGGGCACGATCCTGGTGGCGGGCGAGGGGCTGAACCTGTTCCTGGCCGGGGCGCCGGCCGGTATCGATGGCTTCTACGCGGAACTGCGTGCGGATGCGCGCTTCGCCGACATGCGGGTCAAGACCAGCTTCAGCAAGCACCAGCCGTTCGCGCGGCTGAAGGCCAAGGTCAAGGACGAGATCATCAGCTTCCGCCGTGACGATGGCCAGCCGCTGGACTACCCGCGCGCGCCGGCGATCGATCCCGCCACCGTGCAGCGCTGGCTGCGGCAGGGGCACGATGATGCTGGCAAGCCCGTGGTGATGCTCGATACGCGCAACCTGCAGGAGATCGAGTACGGCACCTTCAAGGACGCGCTGGTGCTGCCCATCCACAAGTTCACCGATCTGCCCGAAGCCTTGGCACCCCATCGTGAGGCGCTGAAGGACAGCACCGTGGTGAGTTTCTGCACCGGCGGCATCCGTTGTGAGAAGGCAGCGCTGTGGATGCTCAATGACGGCATGGACAATGTGCTGCAGCTCGATGGCGGCATCCTCGGCTACTTCGAGGAAGTGGGCGGCGAGGGCTACGAAGGCCGCTGCTTCGTGTTCGACGAACGCGTGGCGCTGGACGCCGAACTGAAGCCGCTGGTGGACGAACCGCTGGCCGCGCCGCGCCCCAGCGCGTTCTGACCCGCCTTGTGTAGAGCCGAGCCCACGCTCGACTGCTGTGCACCGGGGAAATGCAGCCGAGCGTGGGCTCGGCTCTACACAGGCCGGTGGCGCTGAATCCGTCCCACAGGAATCAGCGTCCCGCTACCGGCACTGGCCGCCGGGGCAGGGCGACCCCATCAACAGGGGATCCTGTAACGGAAAACCGCCTGATGACCCCGTTGTCGATCCTCGACCTGGCCCCGGTCTGCGAGGGCAGCGATACCACTGCCGCCTTCGCCAACATGCTCGAGCTGGCCCAGCATGCCGATGCACTGGGCTACCGCCGCTACTGGCTGGCCGAACACCACAACATGCCTGGCATCGCCAGTGCCGCCACCGCGGTGCTGATCGGCCACGTGGCTGGTGGCACCAAACGCATCCGCGTAGGCGCCGGCGGCATCATGCTGCCCAACCATGCGCCGCTGCAGGTGGCCGAGCAATTCGGCACCCTGGCCTCGCTGTACCCGGATCGTATCGACCTGGGCCTGGGCCGCGCACCTGGTACCGACCAGCCGACCGCGCGCGCCCTGCGCCGCTATTTCGACAGCGCCGACCAGTTCCCGCAGGACGTGCGCGAACTGCTGCACTACTTCGAACCGGTGCAGCCGGGGCAGGCGGTGCAGGCGGTACCGGGTGGCGGCCTGCGGGTGCCGACCTGGATCCTCGGTTCCAGCCTGTTCGGCGCGCGCATGGCCGCCTCGATGGGCCTGCCGTACGCCTTCGCCTCGCACTTCGCGCCCGATTCCATGGATGAAGCGCTGGCGGTGTATCGCCGCGAATTCCGTCCTTCGGCCACGCTCAAACAACCGCACGCGATGCTGGCATTGAACGTGGTGGCCAGTGACAGCGAGGCCGAATCGCGCCGGCTGTTCACCAGCCAGCAGCAGAGCTTCGTCAATCTGCGTCGCGGCCGTCCGGGCAAGATCCCGGCGCCGATCGATGACATCGAATCGTTCTGGGAGCCGCACGAGAAGCTGGGCGTGGAGCGGGCGCTGGCGTGCACGGTGCTGGGTGATCCGCAGCAGGTGGCCGACGGTATCGCGGCCTTCGTCGAGCGCCACCAGCCCGACGAACTGATGCTTACCGCCAACCTGTACGACCACCGCGCGCGCCTGCGCTCTTTCGAGCTGGCGATGCACGCCTGGCACGCCCGCCACGCGGGCTGAACAATTGCGTCACGGCAATTTGCGGCGCGAACGCGTCTGATGGGGTTCCCCTCTCTGGAGTTCCCCATGGACGAGTCCCGCACCGAACACATTGCCCAGCTGGCCGAACTGATCAAGGACGTGGAGGTGGCGATGTTCACCACCCGCGGAGTCGACGGGCGTCTCTACAGCCGCCCGCTCGGCACCCAGCAGGTCGCCTTCGATGGCGACCTGTGGTTCGCTACCGCTGCCGACAGCCCGAAGGTGGCCGAGATCGCGCTCGACCCGCGGGTCAACGTGGCCTATGCCTCACCGTCGAAAAATACGTATGTGTCGGTGGCGGGAGTGGCGCGCATTGTCGATGACCGCGCCAAGGTCGAAGAGCTGTGGTCGCCGGCGATGAAGCTGTTCTTTCCCGGTGGTCCCGATGATCCGAAATTGCGGTTGATCCACGTGCGTGCGGAGACCGCCGAATACTGGGACGGGCCGGGCACGCTGCTGGGCTCGGCCCTCAGTTTCGTGTTGTCGGCCGTGCAGGATGAGCCGGCACAGTTGGGTGACAACGGTTTCATCGACCTGCGTTGAGGTTGCCCCATCCACGCATGGCGTGGATGGGAAGCGCCCGGAAATTGCCTGCGCTCAGAACCAGCGCTGGAACAGTTCGACGGTGTAACCCACCAGTTGCCCGGAACTGAAACCAAAGAATGCGATCGCCACCACGGCAGCCACCCAGTTGAACAACATCAGCGCACCGTCGCGCTCCAGCAGCGCCAGCGCGAACAGCAGCAGCTGGAAGCCGAACAGATAGTTGGTGAACGGAATCGGCAGCGACAGCAGCAGGCCCAGCAGCACCAGCAGCAGGCCGCTGAAGGCGTGGGCGGGGGCAGGCGTCAGCAGCTGTGGCATGCGCGGCTTGAGCATGCGGTCGAGCCGACGCAGGGCACCGTCGATGCGGTCCAGGAACCGGTGCATGGTGCCGCGCTTGGGCCCACGCCGGGCGATGAAGCCGGGCAGCCAGGGCCGGCGCAGGCAGAACAGCATCTGCAGGCCGATCAGGATCACCAGCGGCCCGCTGACCGCGCCGCCCAGCCCCGGGATGGGGATGAAGGCGGGCAGGATGGCCACGAACAGGAACACACCGAAGGCACTCTGCTGCAGATCCTGCAGGATCTGCCCCAGTTTCATGTGCTGGGCTGGGTCACCGAAGGCGAACATCGCCAGCAGGGTACGGATGCCCTCGTTGCGGTACTCCGGCGGCGCAGCGCCGGGGCCGGACTCAGGCGGTGAGCTCATCGGCCTGCTCGTCGGACAGGGTGCGAAGCAGCAGCTTGTCCACGCGCGCGCCGTCCAGATCGACCACCTCGAAGCGCCAGCCGGCCCAGTCGAAGTACTCGCCCGCGTGCGGGATGCGGCCGAAGAAGTGGATGCACATGCCGGCCAGGGTGTAGTAGTCGCCATCCTCGGCGTCGGGCAGGTCGTTGCTGCCGATCAGTTCGCGCAGGTCCTCGATCGGCAGCGAGCCATCCACCAGCAGCGAGCCGTCTTCACGGGTCACCACCAGTGCGTCTTCATCGGCATTTTCCGTTGCCTGCAGGCGGCCGACCACCGCGCCCATCAGGTCACTGATGGTCACCAGGCCCTGGATCTCGCCGTACTCGTCCACCACCAGCGCCATCGACTGCTGTTCTTCGCGGAAGATCTCCAGCAGCTTCATCGCATGGGTGGATTCAGAGACGTACAGCGGCTCGCGCAGGGTCTGGAACAGCGCGTTGTCGCCGCGCGCCATGCGCGTGGCCAGCGATTTCAGCTCCAGCACGCCGACCACGTCCATGTCGTTGTCGCGGTACACCGGGTACCGCGAGAACTCATGCTCGGCCATGATCTCCAGGTTCTTGTCCAGGCCGCCCAGCGTGTCCAGCCAGGCGATCCGGTTGCGCGGGGTCATCAGGCTGTCGGCGGTACGGTCGCCCAGACGCATCACGCGGTTCATCATGTCGCGTTCGTGGCTGTCGATCACGCCGGCCTCGTGGCTCTCGGCCACCAGCATGCGGATCTCCTCTTCGGTGACCGACGCAACCTCGTCCTTGCCCAGGCCGAACAGGCGCAGCACCAGCTGGGTGGTCTTGGACAGCAGCCAGACGAAGGGGAAGGCCAGCTTGGCCAGCCAGCTCATCGGCAGCGCCACCAGCCCGGCGATGTCCTCTGAACGGGTCAGGGCCAGGCGCTTGGGCACCAGTTCGCCGAAGATCAGCGTGATGAAGGTGATGAAGGTGACGGCAAGGGCCTTGCCGATGCCGCCAGCGTAGGCGAAGCCGGGCATCAGGCCCTGGATCCAGCCGCCGATGGCCTCGCCCAGTGCTTCGCCGCCGAGGAAGCCGGTCAGCACGCCGATCACGGTGATGCCGATCTGTACGGTGGACAGGAACGCTTCCGGCTTCTCCGACAGTTCCAGCGCCTTGGCCGCGCGCTTGGAGGTGCCGGCCAGCTGCTTCAGCCGGCTCTTGCGCGAGGTCATGACCGACATCTCGGACATGGCAAAGAAGCCGTTCAACAGAACGAGCGCGAAGACAATCAGGATCATTTCAAACACGGGCATCGTCCCCGGTTGGTGACAGGGAGGGCGGGTGCTTGCAATGGCGGCAGGCGCTCAGGAACGGGGTCCGGCGCGGCGCTGGGGGATAAGGGTCGTCGTCCATAAGGTGCGCCCGAAGGCGCGCTGGCATCTTAGCAAAGGGTCGTGGCTGGGTGGCAAATGCCTGTTCAGTTTTGGGCCTCCCGGCCCCGAAAAGGGGGCAGGGATACCCGTGATGGTCATCTAGCCGTCATAATTCGCACTGGTGCCGTCCTTCCCGCGACGGCTGACAGGTTTCTCAATGTTCTCTCTGCAGACCATTTTCGGTTCCGGCAAACAGTTCTACACCCTGCTTGATGAGGCTGCCGTCGCGGCTTCCGATGCCGCCAAGGCACTGCATTCGATGCTGCGCGACGCCGATCGCCAGCCGGCCCTGGATGCCTTCAAGCTGGCCCGACTGCGCGAACGCGCGGCCTCGGACAAGATCAGCCAGGCGCTGGTGGACAGCTTCATGACCCCGATCGAGCGCGAAGACATCGAAGCGCTGGGCTCGGCCCTGTACAAGATTCCCAAGCAGATCGAGAAGTTCGCCGATCGCTATTCGCTGGCCACGACCCACCTGGAGCACATCGACTTCGCGCCGCGCGCGGCGATGCTCGAGCAGGCTGCTGGCGTGGTGGTGGAGATGGTCGCCGACCTGCGCCACATGAACCTGGACCGGATGACCGCGCTCAACGAGCGCCTGCGTTCGCTGGAAAACGAGGCCGACCGCCTGATGCTCGAGCTGTACCGCGACATCTATTCCGGTCGCCTGGACAACCTGCAGATGTTCCTGCTGAAGGAATTCTTCGAGATCCTGGAAAAGGCCATCGACCGCTGCCGCGAAGCCGGCGTGGTGGCGTACCAAATCGTGTTGAAGAACAGCTGACGGACGCCACAGCATGCTGACCCTCGTCCTGGTGGTGATCCTGGCCGCGCTCGTTTTCGAGTTCATCAACGGCTTCCACGACACCGCCAACTCCATCGCCACCGTGGTGGCGACCAAGGTGCTCTCGCCCGGTTGGGCGGTGATGCTCGCCGCGTTCATGAACCTGCTGGGTGCGCTGACCGGCACCGCCGTGGCCTTGACCATCGCGTCGGGCCTGCTCAACACCAACGTGGTCGATGTGACCCCGCAGGTGATCCTGTGCGCGCTGCTGGGCGGCATCATCTGGAACCTGATCACGTGGTGGAAGGGCCTGCCGTCCTCGTCCTCGCACGCGCTGATCGGCGGCCTGTGTGGTGCCGGCCTGGCCGCAGCCCACAACAACTGGGATGCGCTGATCTGGTCGGAACGCTTCGGCAGCTGGGCGCAGAACAAGGGCCTGCTGTGGAAGGTGTTCGTGCCGATGATCACCTCGCCGATTGCCGGCTTCCTGCTCGGCATCGTGGTGATGGTGCTGCTGTGGGCGCTGATTGCCGGCCTGGCCAAGATCGGCGGCGCGATCGGCCGACTGGCACGCCCGCGCATCGTCAATGCGTTCTTCGGCAAGGCGCAGATCGCCTCGGCGGCCTACATGGGCTTCGCCCACGGCCACAACGATGCGCAGAAGACCATGGGCATCATCGCCATGACCCTGATCGGTGCCGAAGCGACCGGTGCGTTGAACGACCTGCCGTCGTGGCTGGCCTTCATGCATCCGGACGCGCACGCCGGCGATGGCATCGCCATGTGGATCGTGCTGACCTGTGCCGTGGTGATGGCTGCCGGTACCGCCTCGGGCGGCTGGAAGATCATCAAGACCCTGGGCCACAAGATGGTCAAGCTGCATCCGATCCACGGTTTCGCCGCGGAAACCAGCTCGGCCACCGTGCTGACCGTGGCTGCCCACTTCGGCATGCCGGTGTCGACCACCCACAGCATCTCGACCGCGATCATGGGCGTCGGCTTCGCCAAGAACCCGCGTTCGCTGCGCCTGGGCGTGATCGAGCGCATCGTCTGGGCCTGGATCCTGACCATCCCGGCGGCAGGCGGCTGTGCCTACCTGATCCTGAAGCTGTTCGAGCTGTTCGGCTGGGCCTGAGTTCCACGCCAACGCTGCAAACAAAAAGCCCGCCGGATTCCGGCGGGCTTTTTCATGGGCAGATCATTTTTCTGCACCCATCGTGTCGACCAAGGTCGACACCTACCAAGAGCGCCAGGAACCTGTCAGTGGCGGGGTGCGGTGGGGTTGCAGGACCGTTGGCGCCATGGATGGCGCCATCGAGCCCCCAAGGATGGGTTTACGGCGTGTCCTGCAAGCCCAGCCCACCCCGCCATCCCACGTATCGTGGCTTTGGACGTTGCCGTTGCCGTTGCCGTTGATTCTGCGGGTGCCGGGCCGCAGGCCCGGCCCACACACCCCTCAATTACGCTGGAACAACGCCTGCACATCCCGGCGGAACGCCGCCTGGCTGTCAGCCCTGCTATAGAACATGTGCCCGCCCGGATAGCTGCGCACCTGCACGCGGTCCGGGTTGCTGCCCATCGTCGGCATCTGGTCCACCGTCAGGATCGAGCCCATGAACGGGCACGACAGGTCATTCCAGCCGTGCACGATCAGCACCTGCAGGTGCGGGTCGATCGCCACCGCCTGGCGCAGCTGTGTCACCGCACCCTCGCGCAGGTCGCCATTGCGATCCCACAGGCGGTTCACGTCGTAGTTCAGCGCCTGGTAGCGCGCATCCACCTTCCAGCCGACCTCGCGGGTGACGAAGTCGACCATCGCCGTGGTGGTCGGCGCGATGATGCTGTCCAGCAGCGGATCGTTGGCGCGCTGCTCCGGATCGTTCGGGAACGGATCGAATGCAGTGACGTTGGAATCGTAGCGGCTGCCCAGCGTTCCCTTGTCGCGGAATACCTCGCGCAGGTAGGCCTGGGTTTCCAGGCGACCGCCAGCACGGCGCACGAACTGCGGGTCCAGGCCGGTCAACTCGGCGACCCGGCGCAGCATCGCCTCGGTCGCCTGCGGATCACTGCGGCCCTTCATCAACGCAGTGGCGTAGTCGCCGCGGGTGTACTCGACTACCTCGCGCATCGCCGCGTCGGTCAGCTTGCCCTGGCGCTCCAGGTGCGCCGCCGCGATCGAGGGCAGGGTCTGCATCCACGCCATCGGCGAAACATCGGCGTTGTCTTCCAGGGTCGGGCTCAGGTACGGCGACACCAGCACCAGGCCGTTCATCGCCACGCCCAGGCGGGTCTGCAGGAAGTGGGTGATGCGCGGGCCACGATAGCCGCCATAGCTCTCGCCGGTCAGGTACTTGCGCGCGCCCATGCGCTGGTTGCGCAGCAGCCAGTCGTAGATCGAGCGCGACAGGTACTCGATGTCGGCGCTGGGGTTGTACAGCTGCTTCTTCGCTTCGTCATCGCCGATGCGGGCACGGCTGAAGCCGGTGCCGACCGGGTCGATGAACACCAGGTCGGTGAAGTCCAGCCAGGTGCCGGGGTTGTCGTGCAGCTTCGCCGGCGCCGATGCGCTGTCGCCTTCCGAACCGAAGGTCACCACCTTCGGGCCGATGGCGCCCAGGTTGAGGTACACCGACGACGCGCCGGGGCCGCCATTGAGCGCGAAGGTCACCGGCCGGTCCTTGCCCGGCATGGTGTAGGCGGTGAACACCACATCGGCGATCACCTTGCCCTTCGCATCGCGTACCGGCAGCGTGCCGACGGTGGCGGTATAGTCGAGGGTGCGGCCCGCCAGGCGCATGCTCTGCCGAGCCGACGCATCGGCCGGTAGCGGAGCGGCCTCGGTCTTTTCTTCTTTCGTTTCGGAGGCGCTGTCAGCAGCAGGAGCGGCCAGTACGCAGACAGGGGCGATCAGCAGGCCGACGCAGAGCGCGGCAGAGTGCAGCAGGAACTTCATGGCACCGGAACGGCAGCGGAAGGGACCCCGATGCTAGGACGGGGTGCCGCCTGCCGTATGTGTCCAAAGGCATGGGCCAGCGTTGCGGCCTGATCCGGTCAAGCCGAGGTGGCAGCTGGCGCAGCGTCGTCGGCCAGCAGCCCATACACGGCCGAGTCCGCCAGTTCACCGCGGATACGCCAGCGCTGCCGCAGCAGGCCTTCGCGGTGGAAACCCAGGCGTTCGAGCACATGTGCCGAGGCCTCGTTGCGTGGATCGATCTCGGCTTCCACCCGATGCAGTTGCAGGGTGTTGAACAGATAGGCCAGCACCCGCTGCAGCGCTTCATGCATGTAGCCATGGCCCTGCCTCCCAGGTGCCAGCAGATAGCCTATTTCGGCGCGGGCGGCGTCGCGATCCAGCGCAAACACCACGCAGATGCCCAGCAGTGGGCCGTCCACCGATTCGCGAAGGGCCAGCTTCAACTGCGTGCCGGTCGCCTGTGCGGCCAGGTCGTCGTCGATCTGCGCGCGTGCTTCGGCCGGGCGCGTCCATGCCGGGTGGTTCCACCAGTGCATCACGTCCGGATCGGACTGCAGGGCGAACAGGGCCGCGGCGTCATCGCGGCGGATGGGGCTCAGCACCAGGCGCGCGCTGTGCAGCGGCAGCCCGGGAAACAGCAGCGAGTTGGCGGGCAATGGGGTCGTCCACGCGGATGAGCGCGCATTATGGACCTGCAGGGTTTGCCGATGGGGGCGTGATGTCTGTAGAGCCGAGCCGATGCTCGGCTGCCCGGCACGGCGCGAAATGCAGCCGAGCGTGGGCTCGGCTCTACAGGAGGGCCGCGAGCGTCAGGCTTCCAGCGAAGCCAGATCGCCCTTGCTCTCCAGCCAGCCCTTGCGATCGGACGCGCGCTTCTTGGCCAGCAGCATGTCCATCAGCGAGCTTGTCTGCTCGCGATCGTCGACGGTCAGCTGCACCAGGCGACGGGTGTCCGGGTGGATGGTGGACTCGCGCAGCTGCGGCGGATTCATCTCGCCCAGGCCCTTGAAGCGGGTCACGTTGATGGCGCCCTTGATCTTCTCGCGTTCGATCTTGTCCAGCATCGAGCGCTTTTCTTCCTCATCCAGGGCGTAGAACACCTGCTTGCCCACGTCGATGCGGAACAGCGGCGGCATCGCCACGAACACGTGGCCGGCATCGACCAGCGCCGGGAAGTGCTTCAGGAACAGTGCGGTCAGCAGGGTGGCGATATGCAGGCCGTCCGAGTCGGCGTCGGCGAGGATGATCACCTTGCCGTAGCGCAGGCCGCTGATGTCCTCCTTGCCCGGGTCGCAGCCGATGGCCACCGCCAGGTTGTGCACTTCCTCCGAGGCCAGCACGCTGTTGGAGGACACTTCCCAGGTGTTGAGGATCTTGCCGCGCAGCGGCAGGATCGCCTGGAAGTCCTTGTCGCGGGCCTGCTTGGCGCTGCCGCCTGCCGAGTCGCCCTCGACCAGGAACAGTTCGGTGCGCGACAGGTCCTGGCTGATGCAGTCGGCCAGCTTGCCAGGCAGGGCAGGGCCCTGGGTGACCTTCTTGCGGACAACCAGCTTCTCGGTCTTCAGGCGCGCGCTGGCGCGCTCGATGGCGATCTGCGCGATCTTTTCGCCCAGCTCCACGTTCTGGTTCAGCAGCAGGCTGAACGCATCGTGCGCGGCGCCTTCGACGAAACCGGCGGCCTGGCGCGAAGACAGGCGTTCCTTGGTCTGGCCGCTGAACTGCGGGTCGGTCATCTTCAGCGACAGCACGAACGACACGCGGTCCCACACGTCTTCCGGGGCCAGCTTGACGCCACGCGGCAGCAGGTTGCGGAAGTCGCAGAACTCGCGCAGCGCTTCGGTCAGGCCGGTGCGCAGGCCGTTGGCGTGGGTGCCGTGCTGCGCGGTGGGAATCAGGTTGACATAGCTTTCCTGCACCAGCTCGCCTTCCGGCAGCCAGGCCACGGCCCAGTCCACGATCTCGGTGTCTTTCTTCAGGTTGCCGACGAACAGCTCGGCCGGCAGCATCTCGCGATCGCCCAGCTCCACCTTCAGGTAATCGCGCAGGCCGTCCTCGTAGTACCAGGTATCGACTTCACCGGTGGCTTCGTCGGTCAGCTTGACGGTCAGACCCGGGCACAGCACGGCCTTGGCGCGCAGCAGGTGCTTGAGCGCACGCACGGCGAACTTGGGCGTATCGAAGTACTTCGGGTCCGGCCAGAAACGCAGGCGGGTACCGGTGTTCTTCTTGCCGACGGTGCCGACCACTTCCAGCGGCGAGGCGCGGTCGCCGTTGCGGAAGGTGATGCGGTGTTCGGCACCTTCGCGCTTGATGTGGATTTCCACCAGGGTCGACAGCGCATTGACCACGCTGACGCCGACGCCATGCAGGCCGCCGGAGAAGGTGTAGTTGTTGTTGTTGAACTTGCCGCCGGCATGCAGGCGGGTAAGGATCAGCTCGACGCCCGGGATCTTCTCTTCCGGATGGATGTCCACCGGCATGCCGCGGCCGTCATCGCTGACCTCCACGCTGCCGTCCTTGAACAGGGTGATCTCGATCGAGCGGGCATGGCCGGCGAGGGCCTCGTCCACCGAGTTGTCGATCACTTCCTGCGCCAGGTGGTTCGGGCGCGCGGTGTCGGTATACATGCCGGGGCGGCGCTTGACCGGGTCAAGGCCGGACAGGACTTCAATATCGGCGGCGTTATAGCGGGCGTTCATCTGTCTTCGAAAGCGTGGAGCGACGGGCAAGTGTGCGGTCTGGACCGGGAATTTGCACGCCTGCGGTTCAGCCTCGTTGGCGGGGAGGGGGTAAAATGGCAGCCGCTGGAACCGAACACCGGCGCCCCCCACATCCGAGCCATACCGCGAGGAGGACTCCATGAAGAAGTTGCTGACCATTGCGATCCTGGCTGCCGCCGCTGTTGCAGTGCCGATGGTGCTGGCGCAGAACGCCGGCCAGCCTGCTCCGCAGCAGGGTGACCAGGCCGACAAGGCGCAGTCCGAAGCCGACGCCAAGGCCAAGCGCCGCGCGCAGGCCAATGCCGAGATGAAGGCCAAGGGCCAGCCGGTGCCGCAGCAGGAAGAAGAGGAAGAGGCACGCAAGAAGAAGTAATTCTTCTGCCCCTCCGAGGCCCTTGCCACAAGGGTTTCCCCCTCGAACGCCCCGCCCAGCGGGGCGTTTCTTTTTGCCGATGGCGCCATCTGCCCCTTGGGTTGGCGGCCATCTATCTGTAAACTATGGCTTTCCGGGAGTAAGTGCGTGTCCACCATTTGCGAATGGGCTGGCACGGCCAAGCGTGGCCTCCAGCAAAGCGGGTCGCAGGTGACGGTCGAAGTGACCGGCACGGCCGCCCCGACCTCGCAGGGTGGTTCCCCGCTGGCGCATTGCGCTGGCCGGGCCCGCACCTCCCTCGCTGCTCCGGCGAACCGGAAAACCCCCTTCCTGCTCCACGCCCGCCCCCCGGGCAGGCGTGGCGCTGCCGTTTTCCATTTCCAGACAGGATGCTTGCAGCCATGACTCCCTTGATTTTCGTAACCGGCGGCGTGGTGTCCTCGCTCGGCAAAGGTATTGCCGCCGCGTCACTGGCCGCCATTCTCGAAGCGCGTGGCCTGAAGGTCACGATGATGAAGCTCGATCCGTACATCAACGTCGATCCGGGCACCATGAGCCCGTTCCAGCACGGTGAGGTGTATGTCACCGACGACGGCGCCGAAACCGATCTCGACCTGGGCCACTACGAGCGCTTCGTGCGTACCCGCCTGAGCCGCAAGAACTCGGTCACCACCGGTCGCATCTACGAAGAAGTGATTCGCAAGGAGCGCCGCGGCGACTACCTGGGCGCGACCGTGCAGGTCATTCCGCACATCACCGATGAGATCCGTCGCTGCATGGACGAAGCCACCGAGGGCTTCGACGTGGCCCTGGTGGAGATCGGTGGCACCGTCGGCGACATCGAGTCGCTGCCGTTCCTGGAGGCGATCCGCCAGGTGCGTACCGAGCGTGGCCCGGAAAAGGCACTGTTCATGCACCTCACCCTGGTGCCGTACATCGCCGCCGCGGGTGAACTGAAGACCAAGCCGACCCAGCACTCGGTGAAGGAACTGCGCTCGATCGGCATCCAGCCGGACGTGCTGCTGTGCCGTTCGGAACAGCCGGTACCGGATTCGGAGCGCCGCAAGATCGCCCAGTTCACCAACGTCTCCGAGCGCGCGGTGATCAGCGTCCCCGACGTCGATGTGCTGTACCGCATTCCAATGGGCCTGCACGCGCAGGGCCTGGACGAGATCGTCATCAACCAGCTGAAGCTGGCGGACAAGGCCGGCCCGGCCGACCTGTCGATGTGGGAAGACGCCGTCGATGCCACCCTGCATCCGCTGGATGCGGTGACCATCGCGGTGGTCGGCAAGTACATCGACCACCAGGACGCCTACAAGTCGGTCGGCGAGGCGCTCAAGCACGGTGGCCTGCGCCAGCGCACCAAGGTCACCCTGAAGTGGCTGGAAGCGCAGGACCTGGAAGGCAGCGACATGTCCGCGCTGGCGGATGTCGACGGCATCCTGGTGCCGGGTGGTTTCGGCGACCGTGGCTTCGAAGGCAAGGTCCTCACCTCGCAGTACGCCCGTGAGCGGAAGGTGCCGTACTTCGGCATCTGCTACGGCATGCAGGCTGCCGTGGTCGACTACGCGCGCCACGTGGTGGGCCTGGAAGACGCCAACAGCACCGAGAACGATCGCCAGTCGCCGAACCCGGTGATCGGCCTGATCACCGAGTGGCGCACCGCCACCGGCGACGTGGAAAAGCGTGACGACAAGAGCGACCTGGGCGGTACCATGCGCCTGGGCCTGCAGGAGCAGCGCCTGAAGCCGGGCACGCTGGCCCGCGAGCTGTACGGCAAGGACGTGGTCGCCGAGCGCCACCGCCACCGCTACGAGTTCAACAACCGCTACCGCACCCAGCTGGAAGACGCAGGCCTGGTGATCGCCGGCAAGTCGATGGATGACACCCTGGTGGAAGTGGTTGAACTGCCTCGCGACCAGCATCCGTGGTTCCTGGCCTGCCAGGCGCACCCGGAATTCCTGTCCACCCCGCGTGATGGCCACCCGCTGTTCATCGGCTTCATCCGTGCCGCGCGCGAGCGCAAGGCCGGTGGCAAGCTGCTGCAGGAAGTGCGCGCCTGACTTGTCATGGGGGCCGCCGGCCCCCATCTTGCTCGCTTCAACCCCAGCGCACCGGCACTGCCGGTGTAGCGGACAACAAGGAAACGCCATGAAACTGTGTGGATTCGAGGTCGGGCTGGACCAGCCCCTGTTCCTGATCGCCGGCCCCTGCGTGATCGAGTCGATGCAGCTGCAGCTGGATACCGCCGGCAAGCTGAAGGAAGTGACCGACAAGCTCGGTGTGAACTTCATCTTCAAGTCCAGCTTCGACAAGGCCAACCGCACCTCCGGCACGGCCTTCCGTGGCCCGGGCATGGAAGAGGGCCTGAAGGTGCTGGCCGAGGTCAAGAAGCAGATCGGCGTGCCGGTGCTGACCGACGTGCACGAGTACACCCCGATGGATGAAGTGGCCTCGGTGGTGGACGTGCTGCAGACCCCGGCGTTCCTGGTCCGCCAGACCGACTTCATCCGCAAGGTGTGCGCGGCCGGCAAGCCGGTCAACATCAAGAAGGGCCAGTTCCTGGCGCCGTGGGACATGAAGCCTGTCGTCGAGAAGGCCAAGGCCACCGGCAACGAGCAGATCATGGTCTGCGAGCGTGGCGCCAGCTTCGGTTACAACAACCTGGTCAGCGACATGCGTTCGCTGGCGGTGATGCGCGATACCGGCTGCCCGGTGGTGTTCGATGCCACCCATTCGGTGCAGTTGCCGGGCGGGCAGGGCACCAGTTCCGGCGGCCAGCGCGAGCATGTGCCGGTGCTGGCGCGTGCCGCGGTTGCCGTGGGCATCTCCGGCCTGTTCGCCGAAACCCATCCGGACCCGTCCAAGGCGTTGTCCGATGGCCCCAATGCGTGGCCGCTGGACCAGATGGAAGCCCTGCTCGAGACCCTGATGGAACTTGACGCGGTGACCAAGAAGCACGGCTTCTCGCGCTTCGCGTGAGTCAGCACCCGCGGGCGGTGCTGGAGATCCAGCGTCGTCGCCGGCACTGGCGGCAGTGGCCGTGGGGCCCGATCGCACTCGGTCTGGCCCTGCTCTCGGTATCGGGCGTATTCGCCATGGGCATGCTGTTCGGTGCCGGCATGCGCCCGTCCAGCGCCGGCGGCCCGGTAGTGAACCTGATGCCCTTCGTCATTGCCCTGGCGGTGGCCGAGGTGCTGACCATTTCCGCAGGGTTTTGCGCCGCGGTGCTCGGCTGGCGTCTGAACCGGGGCAGGGTCACCGCTGCACTGGCGATGGTCCTGCTGTCGCTGTGGGCGGGCATCCTGCTGCACGATCTGCTTTGATGAATACGACGCCCGAATCCTCGCGCAGCCGGCCCTGGGGCCTGATCGCGCTGTTGCTGTCGGTGCTCGCCTGGTGCGCCTTGCTGCTTGGCGTGCTGGCCTTCGCTGCCAGCTTCCGGCCCCCGGGGGATGGCAACAACGGCGTGCAGGCCATGCAGTACTGGATGCTGGGCGCGCTGATCACGCTGGTGCTGTCCTTTGCCAGCAGCCTGAGCGCGATGGTGATGGCCTGGCGACGGCGGCGCGGACCGGTGTGCGCGGCCATCGCGGGTGCGCTTCTGGTGATGCTGGTGTCGCTGGTGATGATCGTGATCGGGTCCAGTTGGGGCTGATGCCGCTCAGGCCATTTGGCAAGTGAGGGGTAGCCGGGGATAATCACGCGGCATTCGTTTTTGTCGCCCCCTCTCCATACAGGTAACCGGCCCGACCATGAGTACGATCCGCAGCATCCATGCCCGTGAAATCCTCGACAGCCGTGGCAACCCCACGCTGGAAGCCGAAGTCACCCTGGAGGACGGTTCGTTCGGTCGCGCCGCGGTTCCCTCCGGCGCATCGACCGGCACCAAGGAAGCGGTGGAGCTGCGTGACGGCGACAAGACCCGTTACCTCGGCAAGGGCGTGCGCAAGGCCGTCGACAACGTCAACGGCACCATCGCCAACGCGCTGAAGGGCTTCGAGGCTACCGACCAGGCCGGCCTGGACCGTCGCCTGATCGATCTGGATGGCACCGAGAACAAGGGCCGCCTGGGCGCCAACGCACTGCTGGGTGTTTCCATGGCCGCCGCGCACGCCGCCGCTGCCTCCAGCAAGCAGGCACTCTGGCAGTATCTGGCCAGCAAGACCGGCGCGACCCCGTCGCTGCCGGTGCCGATGATGAACATCATCAACGGCGGCGCGCACGCCGACAACAATGTCGATTTCCAGGAATTCATGGTGCTGCCGGTCGGCTTCACCTCGTTCTCCGAAGCGCTGCGTGCCGGCACCGAAATCTTCCATTCGCTGAAGTCGGTGCTGAAGGGCCACGGCCTGAGCACGGCGGTGGGCGACGAAGGCGGCTTCGCGCCGGACTTCCGCAGCAACGTCGAAGCGCTGGACACGATCCTCGAAGCCATCGGCAAGGCCGGCTACACCGCCGGTGAAGACGTGCTGCTGGGCCTGGACGTGGCCTCCAGCGAGTTCTTCGAGAACGGCAAGTACAACCTGGTCGGCGAGAACAAGCGCCTGACCTCGGAGCAGTTCGTCGACTTCCTCGCCGACTGGGCCGCGCAGTACCCGATCATCACCATCGAAGACGGCCTGGCCGAGAACGACTGGGCGGGCTGGAAGCTGCTGACCGATCGCATCGGCAAGAAGGTGCAGCTGGTCGGCGACGATCTGTTCGTCACCAATCCGAAGATCTTCCAGGAAGGCATCGATTCGGGCACCGCCAACGCGATCCTGATCAAGGTCAACCAGATCGGCACCCTCAGCGAAACCCTGGAAGCGATCGCCATGGCCGACCGTGCCGGTTACGCCGCCGTGGTCTCGCACCGTTCGGGGGAAACCGAAGACACCACCATCGCCGATATCTCGGTGGCCACCACCGCCACCCAGATCAAGACCGGCTCGCTGTGCCGCAGCGATCGCGTGGCCAAGTACAACCAGCTGCTGCGCATCGAGGAAGCCCTCGGTGCCGGCGCGCGTTACGCGGGTCGTGACGCGTTCGTGTCGCTGAAGCGCTGAGCCGATGCGCGACTGGCGCTGGCTGCTGCTGTTGCTGGCCCTGCTGCTGGCATGGCTGCAGTACCGTTTCTGGTTCGGCCCGGGCAATTCGGGTGAAGTGATGATGCTCGAAGCCCAGGTCGCCAACCAGGAGCGGGACAATGACGGTCTGCAGCAGCGCAACGATGCGCTTGCTGCCGAAGTGAAGGACCTCAAGGAAGGCCAGTCCGCAATCGAAGAACGCGCGCGCAGCGAGCTGGGCATGATCAAGCCTGGCGAGAAGTTCTATCGCGTCGTGGAAGATGCACCCGTGCGTCCGGCGCAGCCTGCGCCGGTCACGGCCCAGGCCGGTGATCATCCGGCAGACGTGCCATGAGCGCGGCGATCTGGGTGGTTGTTCCGGCCGCAGGGCGCGGCACCCGTTTTGGTGCGCCGTTGCCCAAGCAGTACCTGCAGGCAGGCGGGCAGACCCTGCTCGCCCATACCCTGGACACGCTGCTGGCACACCCGGCCGTGGCCGGGGTGATGGTGGTGATCGGCGCGGACGATGCTGACTGGCCTGGCTGGACCGAATGGGCCGGCAAGCCGGTGCTGACCTGCACCGGTGGTGCCACCCGCGCCGCCTCGGTGCTGGCGGGGCTGCAGGCCCTGCCGGACAGTGTGCGTGCCGATGAATTCGTGCTGGTGCACGACGCGGCGCGTCCGAACCTGTCGCAGGCCGATCTTGGCCGCCTGCTGGAAGTGGGGCGTACCGACCCGGTCGGCGCCATTCTGGCCGCGCCGGTGCGCGACACCCTCAAGCGTGCTGGCGACGATGGCGGTATCGATGGCACCGAGCCGCGTGAGCGCCTGTGGCGTGCACTGACGCCGCAGCTGTTCCGCCGTCACCAGCTGATCCGCGCCTTGTCCGAAGCGGCTGCTGCCGGCGTCGACGTCACCGACGACGCCATGGCCATGGAGCGCCAGGGCCAGCGCCCGCTGCTGGTGGAAGGCAGCGAGGACAACTTCAAGGTCACCACCCCGGCCGATCTCGATCGTTTCGAATTCGTACTCTCCCGCCGCGCCGGCTGACCGCCCGCGCGGCCCTGCTGCAAGGGCTGCATCCATGAGCACCTCCCCGTTCCCGCCCGTCCGTATCGGCCAGGGCTACGACGTCCATGCCTTCGGTGAAGGCGACCACATCATGCTCGGCGGCGTCGCGGTACCGCACAGCTGCGGCGTGCTCGCACACAGCGACGGCGACGTGATCCTGCACGCGCTGTGCGACGCCATGCTCGGCGCGATCGCGCTCGGCGACATCGGCCAGCACTTCCCGCCCAGCGACGACCGCTGGAAGGGCGCGGACAGCAGCGAGTTCGTGCGCCACTGCGACAGCCTGCTGCGCGAGCGCGGCTGGCGTGTCGGCAACACCGACATCACCGTGATCTGCGAGCGGCCCAAGGTCGGCCCGCATGCCCTGGCCATGCGTGAGCGCATCGGCGAACTGCTGCAGCTGCCGTTGGATGCGGTCAGCGTCAAGGCCACCACGTCCGAGAAGCTGGGCTTCACCGGTCGCGGCGAAGGCATCGCCGCGCAGGCGGTCGTGCTGCTGGTGGCCGCATGATCCCGTTGCCGCTGGCGTTTGGCGCGCCGCTGCTGCAGGCGCGCATCCGCACCACGCCGGAAGACTTCCAGGTCGATGAGCTGCCGGCCTTCGAGGCCACCGGTGAAGGCGAGCACCTGCTGCTGCATATCCGCAAGCGCGGCGCGAACACGGTGCACGTGGCCAAGGTGCTGGCCAAGTGGGCGGGCCTGCCGGAAATGGCGGTCAGCTATGCCGGCATGAAGGATCGCAATGCGGTCACCACCCAACGCTTCAGTGTGCATCTGCCCAAGCGCGTCGCGCCGGATCTGGCCGAGCTGGCCAGTGACGAGATCGAGGTGATCGAGTCCACCTGGCACAACCGCAAGCTGCAGCGCGGTGCGCTGGCGGGTAACCGCTTCAAGCTGGTGCTGCGCGATGTGCAGGGTGACGCCGCGGCAATCGACGAGCGCCTGCAGCAGATTGCCACGCGCGGCCTGCCGAACTGGTTCGGCGAGCAGCGCTTCGGTCGTGATGGTGGCAATGTGCCGGCGGCGCTGGCGATGTTCGGGGGCCGCCGCATGCGCAAGGACCAGCGTTCGCTGCTGTTGTCGGCCGCCCGTTCGGCGCTGTTCAACCGGGTGCTGGCCGCGCGCGTGGAGCACGGCAGCTGGGACCAGCCGCTGCAGGGCGAAGTGTGGATGCTGGACGGCAGCCGCAGCGTGTTCGGTCCCGAGCCGTACAGCGACGTGCTGGCCGAGCGCCTGGCGCGCTTCGACATTCATCCCAGCGCCCCGCTGTGGGGCGAGGGTGAGCTGCGCAGCAGTGACGCCGCCCGTGAGCTGGAACTGGCTGCGCTGGATGATGATGAATCCAAGGCGCTGCGCGTAGGCCTGGAAGAGGCGCGGCTGAAGCAGGAGCGACGCGCGCTGCGGCTGCGTCCGGCACTGCTGCAGCACCAGTGGTTGGCCGCTGACGTGCTGGAGCTGTCCTTCGCGCTACCGCCGGGCTGCTACGCCACGGCCGTCCTGCACGAGCTCGGGCCCGTCGAAGACGCGTCGCAGGCCTGAAAGAAAAAGGGGACGGAGGCGAAGAGCATCCACGCATGGCGTGGATCTACTTTCCTCCGCTCGCCCCAGTAGATCCACGCCATGCGTGGATGAATCGTTAGTAGATCCACGCCATGCGTGGATGGCCGTCAGCAGATCCACGCCACGCGTGGATGAATCCCACCGGCAGAACGTCAGCGCCGCGCCAGCAGCACCAGCACTGCGCCGGTGCCGCCTTGCCCGGTCGGGGCGGAATGGAACGCCAGCACATCGTTGCGCAGGCGCAGCAGCCGGTCCACCAGGTTCTTCAACACGGGCGCACTGCCATCGGATTGCAGGCCCTTGCCGTGGATGATGCGCACGCAGCCGTACTCGTGGGCGTGCGCCTCCAGCAAGAACTGGCGCAGCATCGCCTCGGCCTGCGAGGCGGTGGCGCCATGCAGGTCAAGTTCGTCCTGTACCGAGTACTGCCCGCGCTTCAAGCGCTGGAACAAGCGTGGCGGCAGATTGTCACGTCGGTAGCTGGCAACGTCGCCCGCCTCGAGGGGAGCGTTGTCGCGCAGCAGCCGGGCGAACTCACCGGCAGCTTCGGCATCGTCGCGCTCGGCCATGCGCGCGCGCGGCTTGGGGCGCGGCGCGGCAGGCGCGGGCTCCACTTCCTTCCGCAGCGGCGTCACTTCGCCGATGGCTGCACGGAACAAGGCAGCCGGATCTTCGTCTTCAGGGTGCGACATGCGCACAGGTTAAACCGGCTGCGCGGGTCTGCCTATGACCGTTTGATGTCGGCCGTGACCGCAGACAGGGTAGGACCCAGCGCCCGCTTGCGGCACAATAGTCGGCGCACTTGCGGAGTCACCACCTCCTTGTAGGAGGCTGGCCGGTTTCGCCCACGTTGCAAGGTGACGGGATCGAATTCTTGGAAAATCAAGCGGTTAAATCGAAGATGCGCATCCTGGTCAGCAATGATGACGGTGTCGACGCGGCAGGCATCCGGATGCTTGCCTCGGTGCTGCGCGAGGCCGGGCACGAAGTCACGGTGGTCGCACCCGACCGCGATCGCTCCGGCGCCAGCAATTCGCTGACCCTGGATCTGCCGATCCGGCTCAAGCGCATCGACCACTACACCGTGTCGGTGGCCGGCACGCCTACCGACTGCGTGCACTTGGCGCTGACCGGCCTGCTGGAGTTCGAGCCTGACATTGTCGTGTCCGGTATCAACAATGCCGCCAATCTCGGCGATGACGTGATCTATTCCGGCACCGTCTCGGCGGCGATGGAAGGTCGTTTCCTCGGCCTGCCCGCAGTCGCGGTGTCCTTGGTGACCCGCAACCACGACCCGAAGCATTTCGAGACGGCGGCGCGTGCCGCGGTGGAGATCGTTGCCCGCCTCAAGGCCGATCCGCTGCCGGCCGACACCATCCTCAACGTCAATGTGCCGGACCTGCCGTGGAGCGAGGTCAAGGGCTTCGAAGTCACCCGCCTGGGCAACCGCCATCGCGCCGAAGGCTGCATCGCGCAGAAAGACCCGCGCGGCAACGAGGTGTACTGGATCGGTCCGGCCGGCCGCGAGCAGGACTCCGGCCCGGGCACCGATTTCCATGCGGTGCGCACCGGCCACATTTCGATCACCCCGATCCAGGTCGACCTGACCCGCTACCAGGCGCTGGAAAAGGTCGCCAGCTGGGTCGGCGGCCTTACCGCCGCGCTGGACCAGCCGGCATGAGCCCACGCCTGCGCCTGCAGCCGGAAGCGGTCGGCATCGGCATGACCTCGCAGCGCGTGCGTGACCGTCTGGTCGACCGCCTGCGCGAGGCCGGCATCGTCGACGAGTCGACGCTGAACGCGATCCGGGTGGTGCCTCGTCATCTGTTCATCGACGAGGCCCTGGCCTCGCGCGCGTATGAAGACACCGCGCTGCCGATCGGCCACGGCCAGACCATTTCCCAGCCGTGGGTGGTCGCGCGGATGACCGAGGCCGTGCTGCAGGTGGCGCCGAAGAAGGTGCTCGAAGTGGGCACCGGTTCTGGCTACCAGGCTGCGGTGCTTGGTGCGCTGGGGCTGGAGGTCTATACCGTCGAGCGCATCGGTGACCTGCTGCGGCAGGCGCGCAAGCGTTTCCGCGCGCTGGGCATGAACATCCGCACCAAGCACGACGATGGCCGCGTCGGCTGGGCCGAGCATGGTCCGTTCGACGCCATCGTGGTCACCGCTGCCGCACCGGCCCTGGTCGATGCCCTGGTCGAGCAGCTCGCCGAAGGTGGCCGCCTGGTCGCCCCGGTTGGTGGCGCGGGTGCACAGTCGCTGGTGCAGCTTGACCGCAAGGACGACGGCAGCATCGAACAACGCGTGCTGGCGCCGGTCACCTTCGTGCCGCTGCTGTCTGGCATGCTCGATTGAATCCACGGAGCAGGGTCGCATGAAGATTTTCGGGCCGCTGTACGAGCGGGCGATGAAGTGGGCCGCGCACGAGCGCGCGCCGACCTATCTGATGGTGCTGAGCTTTTTCGAAGCCATCATCTTCCCGGTGATGCCGGAAGTGATGCTGGCGCCGATGTGCGTGGCCCAGCCCAAGCGCGGCTGGTGGTTCGCCACCCTTAGCCTGGCCGGCTCGATGGTCGGCGCGGTGATCGGTTACGCGCTGGGCCACTACGCATTCGAGGCGGTCAAGCCGATGTTCGAGGCGCTGGGCATGCTGCCGGCGATCGAGCAGGGCATCGCTACCGTGCAGGCCAAGATGGTGGAGTCGCCCTGGGCGGTGTTCACCTTCCTGGTGCTCGGCGGCTTCATGCCGATTCCGATGAAGGTCTTCACGTGGGCATCGGGTATCGTCGGCGTGCCGATGCCGCAGTACCTGTTGAGCATGTTGATCGGTCGTGGCAAGCGCGTGTTCGTGCTTGCTGCGGTCATCCGTATCGGTGGTGCGCGCGCCGAAGCAGTGCTGCGCCGATGGATTGAACCGCTGGGCTGGATCGCCACCGCGTTGGTGGTGGTGCTGATCGCCTGGCTTGTATGGAGGTCGAAGTTCGCATGAGTGCAGATCGTCTGAGCAAGGGAGTGCGCATCGGCGCACTGGCGTTGCTGGTATCCACCCTGGCCGCCTGTGGCACCGCCACCGTGGTCCGGCCCAGTGGCAGCGGCGGCAGTGGCGTCAGCACGCCGAAGACATCGGTGCCCAAGCCGGGGCAGACGGTGGTCGTGCGCAAGGGCGACACCATCTATGCACTGGCCCGCATCCATGACATCACGCCGGCCGACCTGATCGCCTGGAACAGCCTGGACAATCCGTCGACCATTTACCCGGGGCAGGTGATCCGCCTGTATCCGGCCGGTTCCGGTGGTGGCCGTGCGCCGACCACCGTGGTTACCGCGCCGCGTCCGGGTGGCAGCACATCTGGCGGCAGTACCGCGCCGACGCCGGGTCCGGCCGGTCCGGTCAAGAGCAACATCGCCTGGCGCTGGCCGGCCGATGGCGCAGTCGTCGGCCGCTACGTGGCCGGCGATGCGACCAAGCAGGGTGTGGACATCGCCGGCACCAGCGGCGCACCGGTGAAAGCCACGGCCAATGGCGTCGTGGTGTATTCCGGCGCCGGCCTGGTCGGCTATGGCGAGCTGATCATCATCAAGCACAGCGACCAGTGGCTGTCGGCCTATGGCCACAACCGCAAGCGCCTGGTCAATGAAGGGCAGAGCGTGAAGGCCGGCGAGCAGATCGCCGAGATGGGCCGTACCGGTGCCAACCGGGACATGCTGCACTTCGAGATCCGCTACAACGGCAAGCCGGTCGACCCGCAGCAGTATCTGCCGGCGAAGTGATCGGACATTCGCCTACCGGGCGGATCCCCGGCCCGGCGCAGCGCGCCGGGCCATGCCCGGCATGTTGATCTGTAGAGCCGAGCCAATGCTCGGCTGCCTTTCCGTCGCTGCACGGCGCCGCCCGAGCAGCGGCTCGCGCGCTAAAAATGGGGCGTGATCCAGGGTAGCGCCGGGCCATGCCCGGCGGCTTCAGGCCTCAGCCTTCCAGGATGAAGGCGGCCGCCACCTTGCGGCCTTCGCCGGCAAGGATGTTGAAGGTGCGTGCGGCAGCCGGATTGTTCATCACTTCCAGGCCGATACCGCGCGACAGGCAGGCGGCCATCACAACCGCCGGCGGAAACGCCTGACGCTCGCCGGTGCCGAGCAGTATCAACGCTGGCTTCAGTGCCAGGATCGGCTCCAGGTCAGCCACCTGCAGCGCCGCGACGTCGGTCACCGGCCACTGCTCGACCAGCTGATCAGGGGTCAGGAAGAAGCTGCGGCCCAGAACGCGATCATTGACCCGCGCCGAGCGACCGTCCGCGGCGCGCAGGCTGTAGGCGTAGTCGGGCAGTTCGTGGTTCAGCTGCATGGCAGGGACCGATCAGCCGCGCGGCAGCACGATCTGGCGGTGTTCCTTGCTCGGGCGGTACAGCACGGCCACATGGCCGATACGCTGCACCAGCGCACTGTCGGTGGCCTGCACGATCTCGCCGATCATCACGTCGCGGGCGTCACGGTCTTCGGCGGCAACCTTCACCTTGACCAGTTCGTGGCGCTCCAGCACTTCGTTCAGCTCGGTCAGGAAGGCCGGCGTGACGCCCTTGCCGCCGGTCTGCAGCAGGGCCTTCAGGTCGTGGGCTTGGCCGCGCAGGAAACGGGTCTGGGAAGGGGTCAAGGCAGTGGGCATGCAGAAAACACGGTTGAATGGGACGATCAGGGTATCATGGCGACCCCATCAGCCCCTATTTCCAATGGCTACCCGCAGCAAAAGCAGCCAGCGCTGGCTCAAGGAACATTTCTCCGATCCCTTCGTGAAGAAGGCCCAGGCCGAAGGCATGCGCTCCCGTGCGGCCTACAAGCTCGAAGAGCTGCTCGAACGTGACCGGTTGCTGAAGCCTCACATGGTGGTGGTCGACCTCGGCGCGGCCCCGGGCGGCTGGTCTCAGCAGGTTCGGAGACAGATTGGCGACACTGGCCGCGTGCTGGCCCTGGACATTCTGGACATGCCGCCGTTGGCCGGCGTGGAGTTCCTTCATGGTGACTTCAGGGAAGAAACCGTCCTATCGGAGTTTGAAGCCATGCTCGGGGATCAGCCGGTAGACCTTGTGCTGTCGGACATGGCCCCCAATAAGAGTGGTGTGGGCGCGGTCGACCAGCCGCGGATGATGCACCTGGCGGAGCTGGCGCTGGATTTTGCCGACAACCACCTCAAGACCGGTGGGGCATTCCTGATCAAGCTGTTCCAGGGGGAAGGCTTTGACGACTACGTGCGCGACATGCGCCGCCGGTACGACAAGGTTTCCATCCGCAAGCCGGAAGCCTCGCGCAAGCGCTCTCCCGAGGTGTATGCCTTGGGTCAGGGAAAACGCGCCCACATGAAGTAAGCTCGACCCCGTAAGTTCGACCCCAACGCAACGCCAGCACTAAGAGGAACACCGGAGCCAATGAGGATGAACGACTTGACCAAGAACCTCCTGCTATGGGTGGTCGTCGCCGTCGTGCTGATGGTGGTCTTCCAGAGCTTCTCACCCAAGACCTCAGGGGCCGGGGCGCAGGGCGCTTCGTACTCGCAGTTCCTGGACCAGGTGGACACCGGCAACGTGCAGAAGGTCGCCTTCGGCGGCGATACGCGCGGCGGTACCAGCCAGATCACCTACACCACCCGTGGTGGGCAGTCGTCCACCATCACCGCGCCGTTCGATCGCGACCTGATCAACGTGCTGCGCACCAAGAATGTCGAGATCGTGCAGGAAGAGCCGTCCAGCGGCATCTCCCTCGGCGCGATCCTGATGAATTTCCTGCCGGTCATCCTGATCATCGGCTTCTGGTTGTTCATCATGCGGCAGATGCAGGGCGGTGGCGGCGGTGCCAAGGGCGCGATGTCCTTCGGCAAGTCGCGCGCCAAGCTGCAGGGCGAAGACCAGATCAAGGTCACCTTCGCCGACGTTGCCGGCTGCGACGAGGCCAAGGAAGAAGTCGGCGAACTGGTCGACTTCCTGCGTGACCCGTCCAAGTTCACCAAGCTCGGCGGCAAGATTCCGCGCGGCGTGCTGATGGTTGGCCCGCCGGGTACCGGCAAGACGCTGCTGGCCAAGGCCATCGCGGGCGAAGCCAAGGTGCCGTTCTTCTCGATCTCCGGTTCGGACTTCGTGGAAATGTTCGTCGGCGTCGGCGCCAGCCGTGTGCGCGACATGTTCGAGCAGGCCAAGAAGCACGCGCCGTGCATCATCTTCATCGATGAAATCGACGCCGTCGGCCGTCACCGTGGTGCCGGCCTGGGCGGCGGTCATGACGAGCGCGAGCAGACCCTGAACCAGCTGCTGGTCGAGATGGATGGTTTCGAAGGCGGCGAAGGCGTGATCGTGATCGCCGCCACCAACCGTCCGGACGTGCTGGACCCGGCGCTGCTGCGTCCGGGCCGCTTCGACCGCCAGGTGGTGGTCGGTCTGCCGGACGTGAAGGGCCGCGAGCACATCCTCAAGGTGCACATGCGCAAGCTGCCGCTGGCCGACGACGTCGTGCCGATGGTGATCGCGCGTGGTACCCCGGGCTTCTCCGGTGCCGACCTGGCCAACCTCTGCAACGAGGCCGCCCTGTTCGCCGCCCGCGGCAACGAGAAGGAGGTCCGCATGGACCACTTCGATCGTGCCCGCGACAAGATCCTGATGGGTGCCGAGCGCCGTTCGATGGCCATGAGCGAGGAGGAGAAGACCCTCACCGCCTACCACGAAGCTGGTCATGCCATTGTCGGCCGCCTGGTGCCCGAGCATGACCCGGTCTACAAGGTCACCATCATCCCGCGCGGCCGTGCGCTGGGTGTGACCATGTACCTGCCGGAAGGCGACAAGTACTCGATCAACCGCGTGGCGATCAACTCGCAGCTGTGCTCGCTGTATGGCGGTCGCGTCGCCGAAGAACTGATCTTCGGGCCGGACAAGGTCACTACCGGTGCCTCCAACGACATCGAGCGCGCCACCAAGATGGCCCGCAACATGGTCACCAAGTGGGGCCTGTCGGAGACCCTTGGCCCGATCGCCTACGGTGAAGAGGACGATGAAGTGTTCCTCGGCCGTTCGGTCACCCAGCACAAGAGCGTGTCCAACGACACGGCGCGCCGCATCGATGAGGAAGTGCGCAGCATCCTGGACAAGGCCTATGCCCGGACCACCGAGCTGCTGACCGCCAACGTCGACAAGCTGCATGCGATGACCCAGCTGCTGCTGCAGTACGAAACCATCGACGCGCCGCAGATCGACGCCATCATGGAGGGCCGCGATCCGCCGCCGCCGATGGGTTGGACCAAGTCGAGCAAGGACGATGGCGGCAATGACAAGGGTGGCGACGCCCGTCCGCTGCCGCCGATCGCCGGTCCGGCCGAATCGATCTGACGGCCTGCCGTACGCAATGCAAGACGAGGCCGGGGCAACCCGGCCTTGTTGTTTCCGGGCCCCGGCCCATCCGATCCCGACCGTCCGCTGGAGTCCGCATGTCCGCCCCCAAGCCTGAACCGATTTCCCACACTGCCGAGATGGTGATCGCCACCGTGGTCGGTGTCGCCGTCGGCCTGACCGTGGACAATCTGCTGCTGGGCTGTGGCGTCGGCATCGCAGTGGGCATCCTGCTGAGCATCATCAAGACGCTGTACGTAGACCGGAAGCGTCGGCGCAAGTAGGGTTTTGCGGCCGGGCTGCGCCCGGCACCCGCAGAGGCGGTAGTGCCGGCCGCTGGCCGGCAACCTCAACAGCAACAGCAACAGCAACAGCAACAGCAACAGCAACAGCCGGCATTCCGTGTGATGGCGGGGCGGTGTCGGATTGCGGGGACGCCGCAAGTACGTCCCTGTAGGCTTGGCCGCGGCATCCATGCCGCGGACACCCCGCCATCCGACACCTCCCCGC
>NZ_WKEE01000065.1:0-27664 GCF_021605635.1 Stenotrophomonas sp. PA-6-5C | reverse complement strand
TTGCGTGTTTTCATTTTTTTTTTGTTTTTTTTTTTTTTAAAGCAGAAGACGGCATAGGAGATTAATGGATCTGTCTCGGGGGCTGGGAGATGTGTAAAAGAGACGGGGTCATGGGGGCGGTTCGGGTGTGGGGTAAGACGGATTTTAAGGCAGGCGGCGTGCAGGCGGCGCTACACTTCGACACCCCCACTGCGTGAACCCGCCATGCCCGCCACGTCCGACCTGCTGGCCTTCGCCCTTGTCTCGCTGGCCATGGTGCTGACACCCGGGCCGAACATGATCTACGTGATCTCGCGCTCGATCTGCCAGGGCCGCGTGGCCGGGCTGATCTCGCTGGGCGGGGTGGCGCTGGGCTTCGTGTTCTACATGCTGTGCGCGGCGCTGGGCATCACCGCGCTGCTGATGACCGTGCCGTTCGCCTACGACGCGCTGCGCATCGGCGGCGCGCTGTACCTGCTGTACCTGGCCTGGCAGGCGCTGAAGCCGGGCGGCCGCTCGCCGTTCGCGGTGCGTGACCTGCCGGTGGACGGCCCGCGCAAGCTGTTCGCGATGGGTTTCCTGACCAACGTGCTGAACCCCAAGGTCGCGGTGATGTACCTGTCGCTGCTGCCGCAGTTCCTGCACCCGGACAGCGAGGGCAGCGTACTGATGCAGTCGCTGGTGCTGGGTTCCACCCAGCTGCTGGTCAGCGTGAGCGTGAACGCGGTGATCGCGATAATGGCCGGCAGCATCGCCGGCTTCCTCGCCGCCCGCCCCACCTGGCAGGCGGTGCAGCGGTGGTTCATGGGCACGGTACTGGCCGGACTGGCCGTGCGCATGGCGGTGGATGGGCGGCGGTGATGACCCTTCCGATGCTGCAGCGATACTCCTATCTCGAGAACGATGGCCCATCCTGCGTATGAACCTGCTGTGCATGCTGTTGTTCAAGGCTTGCTGCTTGGGATTGACTCAACGCATCGGCACGTTGAAGCGACTACGCTTCAGGCGCACGAAGCGCATCCATCGTATTCATGTGTCCTCGGCGATGGGCTGGATCATCCATTGCTCCCTCCACTATGAAGACCCTCTCACCCCGAGCCAGGCTTTCTGTCGGGTTGTTCAACACAACATGGTCAACCCGCGAAAGCCCCTGCTCCTTCGCCAGTACCAGCAGGCTTGCGGACATGCGCTGACTCGACTCGTCCCACGGCTTCCCATGCTCGGCGTCCAGGCGTTCCACACCAGCCCTGATCTGCATATAGAGAGCACGGTCTGCATCGCCAAGTTCAGCTGTTGAAGAAGGCACTCGATGTAGCGACGGTGAGTCGTCGGCGGGAGTGCCAACTCTGTCCGCAACTGCGGTGCGCTCGGCGTCAAGTTCTGGCTCTGGCCTGCGCCGTCGCTGCCGCTGCGAGGGCGCTATGTGCTGGTCATAGTGTGCGCCGTAGTAAAGCTCGTAGTTCGCATGAGGACCAACAGACGGAGCCTCTGTCTTGAACACCTCAGCGATCTGCCCCAGTGCTTGGTTACGGTTGATCTGTCCGGCCTGGAGTTCCGCCGCAATGGCTCCATACTGCTGCGGCCGATTACCCGTGCCCGATACGCCAATGTCCGGCCCCCCGGCCGCGACAATTTCGCGCTGGACCTGGACTTTGCTGAGGGTCGCAGCGGCTTCTCCTCGCAACTTGCTGTTCACATAGGCTTGCTTAGAAGTTCGATTTTCGGGTTCGGTGAAGAGATGGTGCCCAACTTCGTGAGAAAGAGAACGTGCGATTCTGGAGCCTTGCCCGATTGCGTTCTCGTCAATAACGATCTTCACACCGGGAATAAGATAGGTGCCGTCACCGGCTCGCCCCATTCGACAGCCAGGTTGTCGCGATCAGCCTGTGCGAGACCCGCTCGAAGTGTTGGGGATTTCGCCAGAAGCGGCGCCAGCGAGGGATCGGCCAATGGCGAAGCCGGACGACGTGTGGTTCCTGGTCGGCCACCCTCCTGCGGCTGAGACAGTGCAAGTTCTTCATTACGTTCCATGGTGCGGCTCCTTCGCAATGACAGGGGGTTAGCGCTGACTGATCGATACGAAGGTCAGCGTCTTGTAGTCAAGGGAGAGCCCGAGCACAACCTTGGCACTGTTCACCTGAGCAGACCAGTAAGGGCGGGAGCCAGGCGCATCGGGGTGAGGTGGCTCTATGGCGGAGTTCTCCCAGATGATCTCCTCGAGCGCGATGCTCGGTGGCGTGACCTCAAAGATCAGGGTCGCGTGCGTAGGATCGTCGGCAGGACTTCTCAGCGTGATGTTCCGGACCTCAAGGTCGCCCAACCTTCCGCGTTCTGCGGTCCGCTCGTCCCGCAGGCCCTGTCGCGTCGGTGCACCCAGGTGCGTGTGAAGTTGTTCATTCAATGCGTCGACATCATCAAAACGCACGCTAGCCAAACGCTCGATATCGTTCTTGAATCGCTCCATACCAATTTCACTCCCTGATTTGACGGACTGTCTTTGATTCAAATGATGCGAGGGGGTTGGGCGTGCACCGCTCGAACACGCTGACAGTACCAACGCTGCAATAGTGATTGTGAGGCAGCGATACCCTGCTACCCAGGGGCGGCGCCGAAGTCCACCTTTTGATGAAGAAGCGCATTTCTCGACCGATGCATCCATGAAAGTACCTCTCGCGGGAGTCCCACTTTCGCGAATCTAGCACGACGTCGGAGTCAAGCAGGTCACTGGCCGTGGGCACTCAGGCGCCGATGTGGAAAGTCGGCTCGGTAAATCGATCCACGGTCTTCACCGCTGGCGAAAGCGGTATGTGAATCCATCATCCACGCGCCCGGTGGCAACGGCTCGGAGATGGATGACCGACATCCGGGCACGGTGCTGGCCGGGTTGGCGGTGCGCACGGCACCCTGAAAACCTTCCGCGCTGCGCGCTCGCCGGGCATGGCCCGGCGCTACCGTAAAAACGAAAAACCCCGGCGTTGGCCGGGGTTTCTCGTTGCGACAGACCTGACCGGTTCGATCAGAAGTTCATGTCGAAGGCGACTTCGCCCTTCACGCCCACCTGATAGGCCGAAGCGCGGCGTTCGAAGAAGTTGGTCAGTTCCTGCACGTCCTGCAGTTCCATGAAGCTCAGCGGGTTGCGCACGTTGTACTTGCGCTCCATGCCCAGGCGATGGAAATGGTTGTCGGCGCAGTGCTGCAGGTACTGGCGCATGTCACGGGTGGAAATGCCCGCCACGCCACCGGACAGCACGTCCTCGGCGAACTGCACTTCACACTCGATGGCTTCGGCCAGCATGTCGTAGACATCCTGCTTCATCTTGTCGTCGAACAGATCCGGCTCTTCCTCGCGGATCACGTCCACGCACTCGAAGGCGAACTCCATGTGCGCGCTCTCGTCGCGGAACACCCAGTTGGTGCCCGAGGCCAGGCCATTGAGCAGGCCGCGCGAACGGAAGTAGTACACGTAGGCGAAGGCGGCGAAGAAGAACAGGCCTTCGATGCACGCAGCGAAGCAGATCTGGTTGAGCAGGAACTGACGGCGCTCTTCGCGGGTCTCGATGCGCTTCAGGTCCTGGATCGAATCGATCCACTTGAAGCAGAAATCGGCCTTCTTCTTGATCGAGTCGATGTTCTCCACCGCGGCGAAGGCTTTGACGCGCTCGTCCGGATCCGGCAGGTAGTTGTCCAGCAGGGTCAGGTAGAACTGCACGTGCAGCGCTTCTTCATACAGCTGGCGCGACAGGTACATGCGCGCTTCGGGCGCGTTCAAGTGCTGGTACAGGTTCAGCACCAGGTTGTTGGACACGATCGAATCGCCGGTGGCGAAGAACGCGACAAGACGATGGATCAGGTGACGCTCGCCCGGCGACATCTTGCTGTGCAGGTCGCTGATGTCGATCTGGAAGTTGATCTCTTCCACCGTCCAGGTGTTCTTGATCGCGTTCCGGTACATGTCATAGAACTGCGGGTAGCGCATCGGGCGCAGGGTCAGTTCAAAACCGGGATCGAGCAGCATCTGCTTGGGCTTGTCGGCCATGGGTGTTTCCTTGAATTCCTGGGTGAGCGGCCGGGCATGGCCCGGCGCTACCGTGGGTGTCTCTCTGCAGCCGAGCATGGCTCGGCTCTACAGGTATGAGGTGCCGGCGATCGCCGGCACGGCGCGTCTTACTGGCAGGCCTCGCAGGCTTCCGGGTTCTCCAGCGAGCAGGCGATGGCCTCTTCCGGGCTGAACACCTTCTCCGGGCCGGCGGTGGCCACGTGGCTGACGGTGGTCTTGGCGATCTTGGTGGCCGGACGCGAACGCAGGTAGTAGGTGGTCTTGATGCCCTGCTTCCAGGCGTACATGTACATGGACGACATCGCGCCGATGCTCGGGCTTTCCATGAACAGGTTGAGCGAGGCGGACTGGTCGATGAAGGCACCACGGTCGGCGGCCATGTCGATCAGCGAACGCATCGGCAGCTCCCATGCGGTGCGATAGACGTGGCGCAGCGTTTCGGGGATCTGGGTGATGGCCTGGATCGAGCCGTCGGCCAGCTTGATCGCATCGCGCATTTCCGGGGTCCAGTGGCCCAGCTTCTTCAGCTCGTTCACCAGGTAACGGTTCACCTGCAGGAAGTCACCGGACAGGGTCTCGCGCTTGAACAGGTTGGACACCTGCGGTTCCACGCACTCGTAGCAGCCGGCGATGGAGGCGATGGTGGCGGTCGGGGCGATCGCGATCATCAGCGAGTTGCGCAGGCCGTGTTCCTTGATGCGCTCACGCAGGGCGTCCCAGCGTGCGGCATCTTCCGGCACCACGTTCCAGGCATCGAACTGCAGCTCGCCACTGGCCGCACGGGTGTCGGCGAAGGACGGATGCTTGCCACGTTCCTGGGCCAGTTCCACCGAGGTTTCCAGCGCGTGGAAGTAGATGGTCTCGGCAATCTTCTTCGACAGCGCGCGGGCTTCGGCACCATCGAACGGCAGGCGCTTGCGGAAGAACACGTCCTGCAGGCCCATGCAGCCCAGGCCGACCGGACGCCAGCGCAGGTTGCCGCGACGTGCCGATTCGATCGGGTAGAAGTTCAGGTCGATCACGCGGTCCAGCTGGCGCACGGCCAGGCGCACGGTGTCGGCCAGCTTGTCGAAATCGAACTCGCCGTTGCCGTCGAAGTGGTTGCCCAGGTTGATCGAACCCAGGTTGCACACCGCGGTCTCTTCAGCCGAGGTGACTTCCAGGATTTCGGTGCACAGGTTGGACAGGTGGATCACGTTGCCGGCGCGCAGGGTCTGGTTGCTGGCGCGGTTGCACTTGTCCTTGAAGGTCATCCAGCCGTTGCCGGTCTCGGCCAGAGTGCGCATCATCCGCGAGTACAGCTTGCGTGCGGAAATGGTGCGGTTGGCCTTGCCCTGTGCTTCGGCCTGCAGGTAGGCGGCCTCGAAGGCTTCGCCGAACAGGTCGGTGAACTCGGGCACCACGCGCGGATCGAACAGCGACCATTCCTGGTCCGATTCGACACGCTTCATGAACAGGTCCGGGATCCAGTTGGCCAGGTTCAGGTTGTGCGCACGGCGCGATTCGTCGCCGGTGTTGTCACGCAGCTCGAGGAAGTCCTCGATGTCGGCGTGCCAGGTTTCCAGGTACACACAGGCCGCGCCCTTGCGCTTGCCACCCTGGTTCACCGCAGCCACCGACGAATCCATGGTCTTCAGCCACGGCACGATGCCGTTGGAATGGCCGTTGGTCGACTTGATCAGCGAGCCACGCGAACGCACGCGGGTGTAGCTGACGCCGATGCCGCCGGAGAACTTGGACAGCTGGGCGATGTCGCCGTACTTGGAGTAGATCGATTCCAGCGAATCCTGCGGCGAGTCCAGCAGGAAGCACGAGGACAGCTGCTCGTGGGTGGTGCCGGAGTTGAACAGGGTCGGGCTGGACGGCAGGTAGTCCAGGTTGCCCATGCGCTTGTACAGCGCCAGGGTTTCCGGCACGTCTTCACTCAGCGCGCTGGCGATGCGCAGGAAGAACTGCTGCGGGGTCTCGATCACCTTGCGGGTGTGCGGATGGCGCAGCAGGTAGCGGTCGTACAGGGTACGCAGGCCGAAGTAATCGAAGTTCAGGTCCAGCGAGATGTCGATGGCATCGTTGAGCTTGCGTGCGTTGGTCTGCACGAAGTTCAGCAGGCGGTCGTTGATCAGGCCCACTTCGTGGCCACGACCCACCGACTGCGAGAACGCGTGGATTTCCTGGTTGGACACTTCCTTGGCGATGAAGTTGGCCAGCAGGCGCGCGGCCAGGCGGCCGTACTCGGGTTCTTCACCGATCAGCAGCGCCGCGGTGCGGATGGACAGTTCGTCCAGCTCCTGGGTGGTGGCGCCGTTGTACAGGCCGGAAATGGTGCGGGTGGCCACGCGCATCGGATCGACGGCGTGCAGGCCTTCAGAGGAACGCTGCACCGCGCGGACGATCTTGTTCAGATCCACCAGCTCGGTCGTGCCATTGCGCTTGGTCACACTCATCGCGTTGGACGTCGGCGGCGACGTCAACAGGAACTCGCTTTCCTTCTCGATGGTGGCGCTGGTCTCGGTGGTCACGGCGTGTGTCCTCTTGGCGTGATGGATGGTGGCTCGGTGCATCGGATGACGCGGCCCGGGACGTGACACCCCAGGGTGGCAGACCGGTGTCGCAGGAATTGAGACCTGCGCCTGTGGCTGCTGCTGGCAGTGCTGACCGGTGCCGCTGCGGGCGTGGAGAGGCATCACCGGAGGCTCCGGCGATCCATTCCATGGACCCGGCGGCTTGGGGTGCCCAACGCCGACAGCCACAAGATAGTGGGGGTAGTTGGGTCCGTCAACGCCAAATGTAGTGAAATTCGGCAATCCCTTGCGCCGCAAGGATCGTGCCATCGGCGCCCGGATTGGACGCTTTGGACCTGCTGGATCGGGCTGCGCAGTCAAGCCCGAAAAGCGTCGTGGTGGCGGTAATCAGCACCCCACCAGCGGAACAATGACAGCTTCACATGACAGGGCCATGCAGGCGAGGGACAACTCTGTGGATAGGTGGTGGGCAGCCGGTGGGAATCCGGTGGACGGTCGGCACCGGGTAGTGCCGACCGCTGGCCGGCAGCCCATGGGCCCGGAGGCATCGTACGGATGCCGGCCAGCGGCCGGCACTACCCCTCACGCCCGGTGCGGGGTACCCAGGTACTCGGCGCTCTGCATTTCGATCAGGCGCGAGGCTGTGCGCTCGAACGCGCCCTGCAGGCGGGTGCCGGTGTACAGCTCGACCGGCGAGGTGCTGGCGGTGCAGACCAGGTTGACGTGGCGGTCGTACAGCTCGTCGATCAGGTTGACGAAGCGGCGCGCGGCATCCTCGTTCAGGCGATCGAAGGCCGGAATGCCGCCCAGCAGCACGGTATTGAACTCGTGCGCGATCTCGATGTAATCCGACGGCCCACGCGGGCCTTCACACAGGGCGGCGAAGTCGAACCAGGCAATGCTCTTGCCACGCGCGCGCACCGGGATCTTGCGGCTCTCGATCTCGATGTTGCCCGCCTTGGCCGGTTGGCCGCCACTCAGTTCGCCCCAGCGCGTGGCCAGCCAGGCGTCACTGTCGGCGGCCAGCGGCGCGCGGTACACCGGCGAACGGGTCAGCGCGCGCATGCGGTAGTCCTCGGTGCCCTCGGCGTACAGCTCCACGCAGTAGCGCTGCAGCAGGCCGATGGCCGGCATGAAGCTCTCGCGCTGCAGGCCGTTGAGGTACAGGTTTTCCACCGCCGTGTTGGAGGTGGTGACCAGGGTCACGCCCTCGGCGAACATCCGCTCCAGCAGGCGCGCCAGCAGCATGGCATCGCCGATGTCGGTGACGAAGAATTCGTCCAGCACCAGCACGCGCAGGTTGCTGCGCCATTCCTGGGCGATCTTCGCCAGCGGGTCGCTCTGGCCCTGGTGCTCGCGCAGGCGCTCGTGGACGCTGCGCATGAAGCGATGGAAGTGGGTGCGGTACTTCTGCTTGATCGGCAGGCCGTCGTAGAACAGGTCCACCAGGAAGGTCTTGCCGCGGCCGACGCCGCCCCAGAAGTACAGGCCCTTGACCGGCTCGGGCTTCTTCCAGAACGAGGACAGGCGGTCCAGCCAGCCATCCTCGGCGCTGTCCACCAGGGCCAGGTGGATCCGGTCCAGCTCGGCCAGGGCCGCATGCTGGGCCGGGTCGTTCTGCCAATCGCCGCGTTCCACCCCGGCCGCGTAGCGCTGCGTCGGAGTCAGTTCCACCTCGCTCATGCCGCCGTGCCCAGCCAATGCTTGACGCCGTGGGTGAGCGCGCCGCGCAGGTCGATCAGCTTGCGGTGGAAGAAGTGGCTGGTGTCCGGCATGCGCACCAGCTCATGCGGCGCATCGAGGCTGTCCAGCCACTGGTAGACGGCCTGCGGGTCGACGATTTCATCCTGCTCGCCCTGGATCACCAGCCAGCGCGCCGGCGGCGTGATGCCATCGAAGTCCCAACGGCCCGCCGGCGGCGCAATCGAGATCAGCGCTTCGGGCTGCAGCTCGGCGGCGGCCTTCAGCGAAACGAACGCGCCGAAGCTGAAGCCGGCCAGCCACAGGCGGTCGTCGGGACGCTGCTGGCGGACCCAGGCGGTGACGGCCTTCAGGTCCTCCTGCTCGCCTACGCCATGGTCGAATTCACCGGCAGAACCGCCGACGCTGCGGAAGTTGAAGCGCACCGTGGCGATGCCCAGCTCGCGCAGGGTGGTGGCGGTCATGGTGACCACCTTGTTGTGCAGGGTGCCGCCTTCGGTGGACAGCGGATGGCAGATGATGGCCACGATCGGCTGCACCGGCACATCGGCCTTGGGCAGGTCGATGAGCACTTCCAGCGGGCCAACCGGGCCCTCCAGTGCGATGCAGGCGGTTTCGCCGGGGGCGACGGGGAACGAGGGCTTGTGCATGGCACCATGATAGCGTCCCCCGCCGCTGCCCTGTGCCCGCCCCATGCTCTACCTGTCCCTGGCCGTGATCTGCAGTGTGCTGGTTTCGGTGTTGTTGAAGCTGGCTGGCCGTCGCCAGCTGGATGTTGCGCAGATGGTGACCTGGAACTATCTGGTCGCCGCGACGATGACGGCGGTGGTGCTGCAGCCGCCGCTGGACGCCTTGCGCGCACCGCACGCACCGTGGGTTTCGCTGCTGGCACTGGCGGTGGTGCTGCCCTCGATCTTCCTGGTGCTGGGCCGCGCGGTGGCGGTGGCCGGCATCGTCCGCAGTGATGTGGCGCAGCGCTTGTCGCTGCTGCTGTCGCTGGCGGCGGCGTTCCTGTTCTTCGGGCAGACCGCCACGCCTTGGAAGCTGGTTGGGCTGGGCCTGGGCCTGCTGGCGATGGTGGCCATCAGCCTGCGTCCACGCGGCCCGGCAGTGGCCGCTTCCGCCGGCGGTTGGGGCTGGTTGCTGGGCGTATGGGCGGGCTTTGCGGTGGTGGATGTGCTGTTGAAGCAGGTGGCGCTGTCGGGCACGCCGTCGATGGCGGCAGTACTGGCCAGTTTCAGCGTGGCCTTCGTGCTGATGCTGGTGTTGCAGCTGTGGCGGCATTTCAGTGGGCGCAGCCGCCTGGCCTGGCGCAACCTCGGTGCGGGCGCGCTGCTGGGCCTGCTCAACGGCGGCAACATCCTGTTCTACGTGCATGCGCACCAGTCGATGCCGGAAAGCCCGGCCACCGTGTTCGCCGGCATGAACATCGGCGTAGTGGTGCTGGGCGCGCTGGTGGGCGTGTTCGCCTTCGGCGAGGCGACCACGCGCTGGAACCGCGCCGGCCTGGCACTGGCGGTGCTGGCGATTGGCTTGATCGCCTGGGGGTAAGTCCCGGGCGATCTTGCCCCTTGTAGGGCCGAGCCCATGCTCGGCTGCCGTTGTCGCGCAAAGCAGCCGAGCGTGGGCTCGGCTCTACAAGAAGGGCCGCCGGGTTATCTGTCGAAGCCCAGCAGCAGCGGGTCGTGGTCGGAGCTGCGCCATGGGCCCTGCACGTTGCGGCCCTGGTAGCCGCTGGCGTCCTGCTCGTCGGCGTTGCTGTGCCACTCGGCGGCGCCACGCAGGCGCTTGGCCATCGTCGGGCTGAGCAGCGCGTGATCGAGGCGACCGGTATAGCCGTTGTAGACGTAGCTGTAGGGCTGTTCGACCTTGGCCACCTTGAAGGCATCCTGCCAGCCCAGGTCATGCAGGATGCGGATCGGATCTTCCATCGCGTAGGCGTTGAAGTCGCCCATCAGCACCACGTCCTTCACCTTCAGGCGCGCGGCTTCGGCCTGCACCCAGATGTTGAGCTGCCTGGCCGATTCCACACGCGTGGCGTTCCAGCAGCCCTGCCCGTCATTGCGGTCGGCGTCGGCACCACTGGCATCGCGGCAGCCCTTGGACTTGAAGTGGTTGGCAACCACCATGAATGGCGCGCCCTTGCCCTGGAACGCCTGCGCCAGCGGCGCACGGCTGTGCTCGACGAACGGACCGTCGAGCTTGGTCAGCGGCTTGCCGAGCGGCTTGAATTCGCTCTTGCGGTAGATGATGCCGACGCGGATCGGATTGCTGCCGGGGCCTTCACCGGCATCGACGAACGCCCACTGCTTGTCGGCCGCGAGACCGGCGTTGAGTGCGTTTACCAGTTCAGCGATGGCCGACTGCGGGCCGTAGCCGTCGTTCTCCAGTTCCATCAGCGCGGCGATATCGGCGCCCAGCACGTTGACGGTGGCGACCAGCTTGCCGACCTGCGCCTTGTGCTCGTCCAGCGTGCGCGCGCCGCGCAGGGTCGGGAATCCGCCGCCCTGGCCGTCACCATTGAAGAAGTTCTCCAGGTTGAAGGCGGCGATATGCAGGCTGCCGGGCACGCTCGGCACGGCCGGCCGCTGCAGTTCCGGCAGCTTCAATGCGCCGTCGACCTGCAGGCTGGGGCGGCCCTGTGCATCCACACGCACGGTGCCTTCCACGTTGCGCAGCTGCATGCCGGTGCGCAGCATCGGGTTGCCGGGCAGGTAGGCGACGCTTGCAGGGTCACGTGCATCGCTGCCGTCGTCCAGCAGCAGGCGGCGGCGCTGGTTGTCGGCCATCACCTGTTCGATACCGGCGCTACCGGGCACGGCCACTTCGGTCGGCTGCCAGAGGCGGCCATCGAAGGCGACGGTGAGCTGGCCGAAGCGTTCCAGGCCATCGGTGCCGGCCAGGGTGAGCGGCGCGGCGATGCGCACGTGCTGGCCCTCCAGTGCACGCCAGTCGGCGGGCGCGGCGGCCAGGGTGACGGTGGCCGGGCTGCGCGGCGCGGTCGCCGGGGTCGGCGCAACCTGCGGCTGGGCCTGGGCGAAAGCGGATGCCGGCATCAGCAGGGACAGGGCAAGGGCGAGGGAACGGCGACGCATCGACAGACGACTCCACGGAAGAGGCGCACAGACTAACCCTGAAATGCGAAACCCCGCCTGCGCGGCGGGGTTTCGGCCTTGGTGGGCAAAGGTAGTGCCGGCCGCTGGCCGGCAACCTCATGACCTCTGTGCGATGCGTGGTTGCCGGCCACCTGACCGGGCACGCGTATCCGCAGTAGATCCACGCCATGCGTGGATGCGGCGCCCGTTACTTCAGATTGCCCAGCATCCAGTCCACCGTGGCGTGGATCTGCTCCTCGGTGAGCGCCGGGTTGCCACCCTTGGGCGGCATGATGCCGCCGTCGGGGCCGGTGTAGCCCTCGATGGCGTGCTTGTAGAGGGTGTCCTTGCCCTGCGCTAGGCGCTTGTCCCAGTGCGAGTGGTCCAGCGTCGGCGCCATGCCTACGCCGGTGGTGTGGCAGGCGGTGCACAGGTTGTCGAAGATCACCTTGCCGTCCTTGGTACCGCCGTAGGCCACCTGCGAGGCGGCCTTGGCCAGCGCGGCGGCATGCGCTGCAGCCTGCGCGGCCGCGCCGGTGCTGCCGGCGTACACCGCGCCGGTAGGCGAAATGCGCTGTTCGGTGCGTTTGGCGGCGGTAGGCGACACCTCGGGCGGAATCCGGGTGTGGATGAACGCGGCCAGGAGGATCAGACCGAGGGTGATGGCCATCAACAGCGCGATCACCATGGAGAAGCGTTTCAGGAACTCCAGATCGTAATTCCGCACTCTTCGTTACCCCTGGCTGATAGTCGTTGGACCACGGCTGAGCGACTGCGTGATGGGCCGAGTATAGAACGCACGCCGCGCCCGACAACAGGCGTCAGGGCTGGTGCGGCGCAGCATGCGGCCGTGGCCGAATGCGGGTAGCGCCGGGCCGCGCCCGGCGAGCGCGAAGCGCGGCAGAAGCCGTCCGGCACCCGCAACAGCGGCATCACCCTGCGCCAACAGCCCGCAGGCAGAAACTGCAGATGGCCTCGACCAGCACGTCTTCGTCGCGGTGCGCTTCGCGGCTGGGCGCGGTCGGGCCGACCATCGCTTCGGTGAAGGCCCCCACCAGGCAGGCGGCGGCAGCGTGCGCGTCCTGCGCCGGCAGCTCACCGGCCGCCACGCCTTCCTCCACCAGGCGCAGGAACACATCACCGAAGGCACGGCGGCCGCGCATGCGCTCGGCTTCCACGTCCGGGTCCACCGGCTCGACGATGAAGGCGTGGGCCAGGCCAGGGCCAGCCAGGGCTCGGCGGACAAAGGCGGTGATGGCCTGGCGCAGGCGCACGCTGGCCGGCTCGGGCGCGCTGGCGATGCGCTCCATGATCGCCACCTCATGGGCCACGGCGGCATTGAGCACTTCCACGAACAGCTCGGCCTTGGACGGGAAGTGGCGGTAGATCAAGCCGGTGGAGACCCCCGCCTGGGTTGCCACGGCCGTTACCGGCGCGTTGCGCCAGCCGCCGGTGGCGACCAGTTCGCGGGTGGCCAGCAGGATCCGTTCACGGGCCCCGGCCAGGCGTTCTTCCATCAATGCTGAGCGTTTATAGGCCATGTTCTGAGTCTGGTTTCAATTTTTGAATTTGTATTCACTTCTTACCCGAACCCCGCTACGCTGGGGTCCAATCGCCCGCGCGGGCTGCTGCTGTGAACAGCGGCCCGCTTCCCCCTTCCGGGTGCGTCCATTCCCCACCTTCCCTCGTGGAGCCATCGCAATGCACGTGCCATCCCTGAACTTCGACCTCGGCGAAGATATCGACCTGCTGCGCCAGAGCGTGGCCCATTTTGCCGCTGCCGAGATCGCGCCGCTCGCGGCCGAGACCGATGCGACCAACCAGTTCCCATTGGCACTATGGCCCAAGCTGGGCGAGCAGGGCCTGCTGGGCCTGACCGTGGAAGAAGAATACGGCGGCACCGGCATGGGCTACCTGGCCCACGTGGTGGCGATGGAAGAAGTGTCGCGTGCTTCCGGTGGCATCGGCCTGTCCTACGGTGCGCACTCGAACCTGTGCGTGAACCAGCTGCGCAAGAACGGCACCGAGGCGCAGAAGCAGCGCTTCCTGCCGGACCTGTGCAGCGGCGCCAAGATCGGTGCGCTGGCGATGAGCGAACCCGGCGCGGGTTCGGACGTGGTGTCGATGAAGCTGCGCGCGGACAAGCGCGGTGACCGCTACGTGCTCAACGGCAACAAGATGTGGATCACCAACGGCCCCGACGCCGACGTGCTGGTGGTCTACGCCAAGACCGACGTCGAGGCCGGCGCGAAAGGCATCACCGCCTTCCTGGTCGAGAAGGGCATGAAGGGCTTCTCCACCGCGCAGAAGCTGGACAAGCTGGGCATGCGCTCCTCGCCCACCTGCGAACTGGTGTTCCAGGACTGCGAGATTCCCGAAGAGAACGTGCTGGGCGCGGTCGGTGGCGGCGTGCGCGTGCTGATGTCCGGCCTGGACTACGAGCGCGTGGTGCTGTCCGGCGGCCCGCTGGGCCTGATGGCCGCCGCGATGGACGTGGTGATGCCGTATGTGCACGAACGCCATCAGTTCGGTGAGCCGATCGGCAGCTTCCAGCTGATCCAGGCCAAGATCGCCGACATGTACGTCGGCCTGGGTGCCTGCCGCGCCTATGTGTATGCGGTGGCGCGCGCCTGCGACCAGGGCCGTACCACCCGCCAGGATGCGGCGGGCGCGATCCTGTACGCCGCCGAGAAAGCGACCTGGCTGACCGGCCAGGCGATCCAGATCCTCGGCGGCAACGGCTACATCAACGAATACCCGACCGGCCGCTTGTGGCGCGATGCCAAGCTGTATGAAATCGGCGCCGGCACGTCGGAGATCCGCCGCATGCTGATCGGCCGCGAACTGTTCCAGCGCACCCTGTAAGGCACCCCATGAGCATCCTAGGCAGCCAGCTGCAACCGGGCAGCGATACGTTTGAAAGCAACCGCGCGGCGATGCAGGCCGTGGTCGACGACCTGCACGCCACCCTCGCCCGCACCGCACTTGGCGGCAGCGAAGCGGCGCGCGCCAAGCACACCGCACGCGGCAAGCTGCTGGTGCGCGACCGCATCGATGCCCTGCTCGACCCGGGCAGTGCGTTCCTGGAAATCGCGCCGCTGGCCGCGCACGGCATGTATGACGACGCTGTGCCCGCCGCTGGCGTGGTTGCCGGCATCGGCCGCGTGAGTGGCGTGGAGTGCGTGATCGTGGCCAACGATGCCACGGTCAAGGGCGGCACCTATTACCCGGTGACGGTGAAGAAGCATCTGCGCGCGCAGGAGATCGCCGAGCAGAACCACCTGCCGTGCATCTACTTGGTCGATTCCGGTGGTGCCTTCCTGCCGCTGCAGGATGAGGTGTTCCCCGACCGCGATCATTTCGGTCGTATCTTCTACAACCAGGCCAACCTGTCGGCGCAGGGCATTCCGCAGATCGCCTGCGTGATGGGCAGCTGCACCGCCGGTGGCGCCTATGTGCCGGCGATGAGCGACGAGACGGTGATCGTGCGCGAGCAGGGCACGATCTTCCTCGGCGGCCCGCCGCTGGTGAAGGCAGCCACTGGCGAAGTGGTGACGGCCGAAGAGCTGGGCGGTGCCGACGTGCACACGCGCATTTCCGGTGTGGCCGACCACATGGCCGACAACGACCTGCAGGCACTGGCACGGGTACGCGCGATCATCGCCCAGCTCAACTGGCGCAAGCCCGAAGCAGCGATGGCGCTGCAGCCGGTGGAAGAACCGCTGCTGCCGGCGCACGAACTGTACGGGGTGATCCCGGCCGATACGCGCAAGCCGTACGACGTGCGTGAGGTGATCGCGCGGCTGGTCGATGGTTCGCGTTTCGACGAGTTCAAGCCGCGCTATGGCGCCACCCTGGTGACCGGCTTCGCCCATCTGCATGGCTATCCGATCGGCATCATCGCCAACAACGGCATCCTGTTTTCCGAGTCCGCACTGAAGGGTGCGCACTTCATCGAGCTGTGCACCCAGCGCAACATCCCGCTGGTGTTCCTGCAGAACATCACCGGCTTCATGGTCGGCCGCAAGTACGAACAGGGCGGCATCGCCAAGGATGGCGCCAAGCTGGTGATGGCCGTGGCCTGTGCCAAGGTACCCAAGTTCACCGTGGTGATCGGCGGCTCGTTCGGTGCCGGCAACTACGGCATGTGCGGCCGCGCGTACTCGCCCAACTTCCTGTGGATGTGGCCCAACGCACGCATCGGCGTGATGGGCGGCGAACAGGCCGCCAGCGTGCTGGCCACGGTCAAGCGTGATGGCATCGAAGCCAAGGGCGGGCAGTGGCCGGGCGAGGAAGAGGATGCATTCAAGGCACCGATCCGCGACCAGTTCGAACAGCAGGGCCACCCTTATTACGCCAGTGCGCGGCTGTGGGACGACGGTGTGATCGATCCGGCCGATACCCGCCGGGTACTGGCCCTGGCCCTGTCGGCCAGCCTCAACGCTCCCCCGCAGCAGACGCGCTTCGGCGTGTTCCGCATGTGACCTGTGCCATGACCGAGTCTGTTGCCATGTTCAGCAAAGTCCTGATCGCCAACCGCGGTGAGATCGCCTGCCGCGTCATCGCCACCTGCCGTCGCCTCGGCATCGCCACCGTGGCGGTGTATTCCGATGCGGACCGCAATGCACGCCATGTGCGCCTGGCCGACGAAGCCATCCACATCGGCCCGGCTGCCGCGCGCGAGAGCTACCTGCGCAGCGATGCGATCCTCGATGCCGCACGCCGCACCGGCGCGCAGGCCATCCATCCCGGCTACGGCTTCCTCTCCGAGAACGCCGATTTCGCTGACGCCTGCGTCGCGGCGGGGATCACCTTCATCGGTCCGCCCGCCAGTGCGATCCGCGCGATGGGCGACAAGAGCGCGGCCAAGGCCTTGATGGCCAAGGCCGGCGTGCCGCTGACGCCGGGCTACCACGGCGACCAGCAGGCGCCGGAGTTCCTGCGCACCCAGGCCGACGGCATCGGCTACCCGGTGCTGATCAAGGCCAGCGCCGGCGGCGGCGGCAAGGGCATGCGCAAAGTCGAGCGCAGCGAGGACTTCGTCGATGCGCTGGCCAGCTGCCAGCGCGAGGCGGCCTCGGCGTTCGGCAACGACCACGTGCTGGTCGAGAAGTATGTCGAGCGCCCGCGCCATATCGAGATCCAGGTGTTCGGCGGTGGTCATGGCGAGGCGGTGTATCTGTTCGAGCGCGACTGCTCGGTGCAGCGTCGCCACCAGAAGGTGCTGGAAGAAGCGCCGGCCCCGGGCATGAGTGCCGACCGCCGCGCCGCGATGGGCAAGGCCGCCGTCGATGCCGCGCGCGCGGTGGGCTACATCGGTGCGGGCACGGTGGAGTTCATCGCCGGCCCGGACGGCGATTTCTACTTCATGGAAATGAACACCCGCCTGCAGGTCGAACACCCGGTCACCGAATTCATCACCGGTACCGACCTGGTGGAATGGCAGCTGCGCGTTGCAGCCGGCCAGCCGCTGCCCAAGCGCCAGGACGAACTGACCATCCACGGCCATGCGCTCGAAGCGCGCTTGTACGCCGAAGATGCCGACCGTGGCTTCCTGCCGTCCACCGGCACCCTGCGCCGCCTGCGCCTGCCGACGCCGTCGGCGAACGTGCGGGTGGACACCGGTGTGGAGGAAGGCGACAGCATCACCCCGTACTACGATCCCATGATTGCCAAGCTGATCGTCTGGGACGTGGACCGCGACGCCGCGCTGCGGCGCATGAGCCAGGCCCTGGCCGACTGCCAGGTGGTGGGCGTGACCACCAATGCCGGCTTCCTGCGCCGCCTGCTGCACACCGATTCGTTCGCCCACGCAAAGCTGGATACCGCACTGATCGAGCGTGAGCAGGCCGCACTGGCGGCGACCGGTGACGGTGAGCAGGCGCTGTGGGAACTGGCAGCGATCGCCGCCGTAGTGAGCACACCGGCCGCTGCCGCCGACGCGCGCGACCCACATTCGCCGTGGCAGGCACAGGATGGCTGGCGGTTGGGCACGCCTGCCGCACGCGTGGTGCCGCTGCAGCAGGGAGAGCGGGCGCACACGCTGAAGGTGTGGGCCACGGCCGATGGCTGGCGCGTGCAGTGCGATGACGCCGCGCCGACGCAGGTCGTCGGCCATGCCGATGGCCACACCCTGTCGGTGCAGCTGGACGCGCGTCGCTGGCGGTTGCAGCTGCAGCGCGACGGCGACCAGCTGTACCTGTTCGGCAGCGATGGCCAGCACCGCTTCACCCTGCACGACCCGGTGGGCGAATCGGAACAGGCCAGCGCCGACGCCGGCAGCCTGCTGGCACCGATGCCCGGCAAGATCGTGGCAACGCTGGTGGCGGCAGGCACGCAGGTGAAGCGCGGCACGCCGCTGGTGGTGCTGGAAGCGATGAAGATGGAGCACACCCTGCAAGCACCGGCCGATGGCACGGTGAAGGGTTATCGTGCCAAGGCCGGTGACCAGGTGGGTGATGGTGCGGTGCTGGTGGATTTCGAAGCGGTGTGATCCCGTCCGGTCACGCGTCGTCGATCAACGCGTGACCGGCCACACCTGGCCAAGCGGATCCAGTTCGGCCGTCACCCGCTCGGCTGCACGCCAGCCAACGCCACAGACCGCCAGTACGCCCTCGGCCATCGGCTGCAGGCCCAGCGCCCGCTCGGCCTCGGCCTCGTTGATCGCTGCGGTGACGAATGCGCCCAGCCCCTGCGCGGTTGCCGCGCTGTAGAGCGCTTGCGATACGTGGCCGGCATCCAGGGTGATCGCGCGATAGGCTTTGGCGTGGCCTCGGTACTTCCAGAACATGCGCTCGAAGCGGCACACCAGGATCAGCTGCACTGGCGCGTTGGCGAACCAGTGCTGACCAGCCAGCAGGCGTTGGCAGAAGCTGTCCAAGTCGCCGGGAGGCACCGCCATCGGGCCCAGTTCGTGTGCGGTGGCGTGGTAGTGATAGAGGCCCGGCGGCAGTCCTTCCACATTGCGCGCCACCACATACGCTTCCAATGGATGCAGGCTGCCGGCCGACGGAATGTTCTTCTTCAGGAAACGCACCCCCGGTTCGGTTTCCACGTGCGCCTGCGCCATCAGCACCTGCTGCAGCAGCCGGGCCAGCATCGGCAACGGCACAGCGCGCGCATCGTCGAAATTGCGGCAGGTCGCACGCGCCTGCAGCTGCGCCTGCATCGGGTCGTCATCGCAGCGCGGCAAGGGCCGCGCATCGGACCGACGGGCCGGCGCTTCGGCGGGCGGCGGGCCGAAGCTGCGCACCAGGTCCTGCGCGGTCATCAGCTGGCTGCGCTCCATGTCGCCGACACTGTCCACGCCATCCCACCGCGAGTGCTGGTAGTGCAGCGCCGATAGCGGCCACCATTGGCTGTCACGTACCTGCTGTTCGACCGCTGCTGCCCCGGCATGCGCCGGATCGTCGCTGACCAGCAGCCCCTGCTCCAGCAGCGCCAGCACACGCTGCCGTGCCTGCGGCTCTGCCGGTAGTGGCTGCCACTGCTCCGCGCTGCACTGGAGCAGCCACAGGCAGCTGACCGCGTCGACCGTGCATGGCGCCGGCAGATGTGCGGCGCGTACCTGCAGGGATTGTTCGAAGCCAACGCCACTGCCGCCGGCAAGCAGCGCATCCAGGTCGAAATGCGCTCGCTCCACCGGTTCGACGATCATCGTCCTGCAGCGACGGAAGTTCATTCGATGCGCATCCGGAAGCGTGGGTGGCCGGCGATGATAGCGTGGTGGCCGACACGCACCATCAATTCCCGCTGCGTCCAGCCGATACTGTTTTTTTCCCCTCCCTGCCGGTAGTGAACCATGTCCCGTGCTCCTCTCTCCCCCGAAGTGGTCCAGACCCTGCTCAAGCACCTTTCCAGCGACGATGCCTTCCGCAGTGCCTTCGCTGCCGACCCGGCAAAGGCACTGATTGCGCTGGGCGCAGATGCTGACAGCGTTGGTGCGTGCAACACGCCGCTGGACTCGCTGGGCGGCAAGGAAGAATTTGCCCGGGCGGCGGCGCTGTTGAGCGAACGCCTGGCCGTGACCGGACCGTTCAAGGTGCCCTTCATGTTCGAAAGCGGCCTGAAGGGGCTGCAGGACTGATCCGCCCTCAGGGTGCGCCTGCTGCCTGCTGCGCGCTGGCCGCATCGGCCAGCCGGCGCGCATCGGCCACGTTCAATGGCAGCAGGACCAGGGCACCGGCGTCTTCGGCGAAGGCCATGCCCGTGCGCTGGCGCAACCAGCGCTCCCGGCGCTGCACGGCCTGATCGCGGCCGAGCGCGCGATCGATATCCAGCTGCAGTACATGCCACTGGTACAGCGTGCCGTTGGCCAGCGGCTTCAACAGTGCCGAAGCGGCCTCTGCATTGCCGGCGTTCAGTTCGCCACGCGCGCGAAGCAGCAGCCACAATTCCTGCAGCCGCGGGTCGGTGCTGCGTTCAACCAACGCCTGCAGTGCAGGCCGGCGGGAGCGCAGCTCGGCGTCCAGGCCGGCGCGCTGCAGGTGGTAGGCCACGGACAGCGCAATGAAAGCCCGATGACGCGGTGCGGCACCGACTCCCTCATCGACTGCCGCAAGGGTACGGTCCAGCAACCGTGCGTATTGCACTCGGGAACCGCTGCCGCCGGCCTGTGCAGTCCATGCCAGTGACTGCAGGGCCAGGATGTCGCACAGCTCCGGCACACTCGCGCACTGCTCGACGGCCTGCGTCATCTCAGCGGCCGCATCGTTGACCCGACCTTGCAGGGCGAGAAGTCCGCCGTACTCCATGCGCGCGCCGAGCCCGCGAGAGGTAATGGCTTCACTGCGCTCGTGCGCCTTCTGTACCTCGCCATCCAGCAGCAGCGCGACCGCCTCCAGCATGTCGCCGTGCCAGTTCGGCAACGCGCCTGCTTCCTTGAACGCAGCGACGGCGGCCTTGACCTCGCCACGCGCAAGCTGGGTGCGGCCAACGAAGGACAGGACCAGCGCGCGATGTGTCTGATGGCGTTCCAACAGCGGCATCATGTCGGCCAACGCGCCGTCATAGTCGCCATAGGCAAACAGGGCCATCGCGTGATTCATCCAACCAGCCGGATCATCCGGATACAGCTGGGTCAGCATCCGCCACTTTTCCGCACTGCGCTGCGGGGGAGCGCCACTGAAGTCCGCACCCCAGGCGTCCAGATACAGCTGGTCGCGCGCACTCAACCGCGTGCGCCCCGACACCGCCTGACGGTACAGTTCGCCGGCCGCCGACACGTTGCCCATGGCGTACTGCAGCCGCATCTGCCCGATGTAGGCAAAGGTGAACTGTGGATCCAGGCGGGTCGCCTGCTGGAAGAACAGCAGCGCTTCATCGAAACGCTCCTGTGCCAGCGCATCGCTGCCTTTGGCGTAGGCATGCAGCGCATCAAGATTGGCGGTAGCCACCGTGGGCAGGGGTTTCTGCTCGCGGCTGACATCGTGCAGCGCCTCACCCAGGTCGCTGCGCAGTGCCTTCACCACGGTATCGGTGGAGGCCAGGATCGAATCCAGGCCGTTGCCATCGGCGAAATGCGTGTACACCGTCTGCCCAGTGCGTGGGTCCACCACCTCCACGCCCACCCGTACCTTGCCGTTGAGCTCGAGCACGGTGGGCATCAGCACCGCACGCGCGCCATCGCGCAGCGCAACCTCGATCGCCAGGGCGCGGTCCAGCCGTGCATTGGCCGGGCGCTGCATCAACTGCAGGGTGTCACGCACCTTCAGTTCACTGAGGATGTTGACGAAGCGCGACTGCCCCAGGCTGATGTAGAGCGCCTGTTCCAGGCTGGAATCCAGCTGCGGATAGGCCGTGCTGTTGCTGACCGCCGCCAGGATCACCCAGTCGCGCTCGGCGAATGCGATTGCCGGCGCCGGCCGCAGCAGCGTCCACATCACCACGGCCAGCGCCACCGCCAGCGTCGCCTCGGTGAACAGCGCAGCCGGGCGACGCCACAGCGGCAGATCCCGCCAGGCCTTGTCGCCCGAACGCGGCCGGCGCAGCGGCGCGCGGCCACGGATGCCGACTTCGAACACATGCTGGCGCTCGCCAATGCCCTTGAAGCGCCAAAGCCCATGGTCCTTCCAACGCAGTTCGTCCGCCGCCCAAGGCAACTCGCTGTCGGCCCGCCGGGCCATCTGTTCGGCTGCTGAGGACAGCAGCACCTGCCCAGGCCACGCCAGTTGCATCAGACGCGCGGCCATCGGCTTGGCCAGACCCTCGACCTCCACCGCCTTTGCGCCGTGGGCAACGGCCTCGGCACTGTTGTCCCACAACAGCACGTCACCCACGTGCAGGCCGGCGCGCGCGCGCAGCACGATGCCGCGCTCGTGGCCCATCGCGTCGACCGCGTTCTGGTAGGAAATGGCGAAACCGATGCCATCGATGGGACGTTCGAACAGAACGAACAAGCCATCGGAGCGATCAATCAGCTGGCCGTTCCACTGCTGCTGCAGCCCCAGGACCAGACGGTCATGCTGCTGGAAGAATTCGGCGGCGGCGACATCGCCGATACGCTCCACCAGCTGCAGCGAATCGCACAGGTCGGTGAACAGCAGCGCCCGCAGCTGGGCGTTATGCGGGGCCGACGTTCCGTTGTCGCCATTCATCGCCTGGATCTCCGCTCAGTGTCCATCCGGACCATCGGTCCACCGCAGGCAGTTGCCGCCTGCGCGCTTGGCTTGGTACAGCGCACGATCGGCGCGAGCGTACCACTCGCTCCAGTCCGCGTCAGGGGCCAGCAGGCTGGCCCCGATGCTGGCCAGGCTGACGTGCGGGGTGCCATGGCTGCGCTCGAGCAGGCCGTGCACCGCGCTGAGGATGAACTCGGCGGCGTGCTGCACGATCTCGATGTTGCCCCGGCGCAGGATCAGGCAGAACTCATCTCCGCCCAGGCGGCAGGCCAGGTCATGTTCACCGGCCATCGAGCGCAGGATGTTGCCCATGCTCTGCAGCACCCGGTCACCGGCCTGGTGGCCATGGCGGTCGTTGATCTGCTTGAACCGGTCGCAGTCGATCAGCAGCAATGCCTGCGGCGGCCCTTCTTCCTGCGTGTGGCATTCCTGCAGGTACAGGGCCAGGCCGCGGCGGTTGTGCAGGCCGGTCAGTTCGTCGGTGCGCACCAGCTCACGCGTGTGCGTCAGCTGGTGGGTGGTGATGTACAGGTTGTCCAGCGCAGCTTCCAGGTCATGGTTGCGCCGCCGCAGCTGGCTGATCAGGGCCTGCTCGTTGGTCAGCACGCGCAGGATCGTGCGCCGCAGGAAGTAGGCGACCAGGCCCGGGTCGGACTCGACCAGGCGATGGAAATCAGCCGGCCCCAGTTCCAGCAGGTGGCAGTCAGCCATCACCCGCGCGCTGGCGCTGCGCAGATGGTCGCCCATCAACAGGCCGAGCTCACCGAAAAATTCATGCCGGCCGAGCGTCTTCAGCACCAGGTCCTCGCCGAAGTCGAGCTCGATCAGGCCTTCAAGGATGATGTACATGCACTCGCCGCGATGGCCGCGCTGGAACAGCCACTGGCCCGCCTGCAGCCTGCAGGGCTGGGCGAACCGGGCGAACAGGGTGACCTCTTCTTCGGAAAGCAGCGCGTGCACGATTTCGGCCATCGCCACCTTGGCGATACCGGTTGTCGTGTCCATGTTCTCGGCCGCACCCCTGCCGGTCATTCCCTGCACCCGCCGCCAGCGTCCCCTGGTGAGCCGCGGAGCATATCAGTGAATCAAACTGTGCGCCGCTTCTCATTTTTGTGAAGACGCAGCGCTCCGCCTCATCCACAGGGAAACGCCCCATTCACGCGTATTGGCGGCAGAAGGAAAGCAAGCCATTTCAATATCTTGGCGTGGCCGCGACGCCGATTGTCGCAGCAGCCACAGATACAACGACGCCGGCAGATCCCCCGATCTGCCGGCGTCGTCTGGCCCTTCCCTGGCCACCCTGATCGGATCCGCAGCCCCGGTAGAGCCGGCCGTTGGCCGGCTGCCACGCAGCGCCCGGAGCATCGTGTGGTTGCCGGCCAGCGGCCGGCCCTACCGGATCACGCGGCGCGTTCGCTGCGCTCGCCGTGGAACTGCTCTTCCTCGGTCGAGCCGGTCAGCGCGGTGGTCGAGGACTGCCCCTGCTGGATCGCCTGGGTGACCGCATCGAAGTAGCCGGTGCCGACCTCACGCTGGTGCTTGACCGCGGTGAAGCCACGCTCGGCCGCTTCGAACTCGGCTTCCTGCAGCTCCACGAAGGCGCTCATCTGCCGGCGCGCATAGCCGTGGGCCAGGTTGAACATGCCGTAGTTCAGCGCGTGGAAACCGGCCAGGGTGATGAACTGGAACTTGTAGCCGTAGCTGCCCAGCTCCTTCTGGAACTTGGCGATGGTCGCGTCGTCCAGGTTCTTCTTCCAGTTGAAGCTGGGCGAGCAGTTGTAGGCCAGCAGCTTGCCCGGGAACTTCGCATGGATCGCCTCGGCGAATTTCCGGGCGAATTCCAGGTCCGGCTTGCCGGTCTCGCACCACACCAGGTCGGCATACGGCGCATACGCCAGGCCGCGGCTGATGGCCTGGTCCAGGCCGTTGCGGGTCTTGTAGAAGCCTTCCACGGTGCGCTCACCGGTGGCGAACGGCGTGTCGTTGCCATCGATGTCGCTGGTCAGCAGATCAGCAGCCTCGGCGTCGGTACGCGCCACCAGCAGTGTCGGCACGCCCAGCACGTCGGCGGCCAGGCGCGCGGCGTTGAGCTTCTCGATCGCCTCGCGGGTCGGCACCAGCACCTTGCCACCCATGTGGCCGCACTTCTTCACCGAGGCCAGCTGGTCTTCGAAGTGCACACCGGCCGCACCGGCTTCGATCATCGCCTTCATCAGTTCGAAGGCGTTGAGCACGCCGCCGAAACCGGCTTCGGCGTCGGCCACGATCGGCTGCAGGAAGTCGATGTCATCCTTGCCTTCGGCATGGTGCAGCTGGTCGGCACGCAACAGCGTGTTGTTGATGCGCTTGACCACCGCCGGCACCGAATCGGCCGGATACAGCGACTGGTCCGGGTACATCTGACCGGCCAGGTTGGCATCGGCCGCCACCTGCCAACCGGACAGATAGATTGCCTTCAGCCCGGCCTTCACCTGCTGCATGGCCTGGTTGCCGGTCAGCGCGCCGAGCGCGTTGACGAAGTCGCGCTCATGCAGCGATTTCCACAGCTTTTCCGCACCCAGCCGGGCCAGCGAATGCTCGATATGGACGGTGCCACGCAGGCGCACCACGTCGGCGGCGCTGTAGTTGCGCTGGATGCCTTCCCAGCGCGGATTGGTGTCCCAGTCGTGCTGGATCTGTTCGGCAGTGGGCAGCGTGCTCATGTCTATCTCCAGTTCGGTTCGTGCGGATGCAGCGGGGAAGGAAACGGCGGGGAAAGTGGCGTGCAGCGATCAGTCGATGCGCGCGTACGCCGGCAGGGTCAGGAAGTCGGTCAGTTCAGTGCTGCGGCTCAGCTCGGCCAGCAGGGTGATGGCTTCTTCGATGCGGCCGCCACCTGGCAGCGCCGAGGTATCGCCGAGGCGCGCAGGCAGCTGCGCCAGAGTGGTATCGAGCAGCGCCAGGTCGATGGCGGTGCCGTCGTCCAGCTGCTGGCCCGGCGTGTGCAGCCACTGCCACAGCTGGCTGCGGCTGATCTCGGCGGTCGCTGCGTCCTCCATCAGATGATGGATCGGCACGCAGCCATTGCCGTCCAGCCACGCGGCCAGGTAGCGCACGCAGACTTCGACATTGCCTTCGAAGCCAGCACGGGTGATCGTGCCCGGCGGACGCGCGATCAGTTCATCGCGACCCACGCGCACATCTTGGCGCAGCACCTGGTGCTGGTTGGGCGTGGGCATGTGCTCGTCGAAGATCGCCATCGCCACCGGAATCAGCGCCGGATGCGCGACCCACGTGCCATCGTGGCCGGCGGTCACTTCGCGCAGCTTGTCGGCACGCACCCGCGCCATCGCCTGCTCGTTGGCGGCGGCATCGTTGTTGATCGGGATCTGCGCGGCCATGCCACCCATCGCATGTGCGCCGCGGCGATGGCAGGTCTGGATCAGCAGCTCCGAATAAGCCTTCAGGAACGGCTGGGTCATGGTCACCTGGCCGCGCTCGGGCAGCACACGGTCAGCGTGGCGGCGGAAGGTCTTCAGGTACGAGAAGATGTAATCCCAGCGCCCGCAGTTGAGGCCGACGATGCGATCGCGCAGGGCATGCAGGATCTCGTCCATCTCGAACACCGCCGGCAGCGTCTCGATCAGCACCGTAACCTTGATCTGCCCGTGCGGCAGGCCGAGCATGCCTTCGATGTGCGACAGCGCGGTCTCCCACAGCGCCGCCTCTTCCATGCTCTGCAGCTTGGGCAGGTAGAAGTACGGGCCACGATCCCTGGACTGCAGCGCGCGCGCATTGTGGAAGGCGAACACCGCCGCATCGAACAGGCCACCGGCGAGGAACTGGCCATCGACGCGCACATGCTTTTCGTCCAGGTGCCAGCCGCGCGGACGCACGATCAGCACCGCCTGCTCGTCGTAGGGGCGCAGCGCGTAATGCTTGCCCGCCTTGCCGTTGGATGCCGGTGCGGTGTACTGCAGGTCGCCGCGCACTGCGGCAGCCAACGACTGCTGGCCAGCCAGCAGGTTGCGCCAGGTCGGCGAGGTCGAATCCTCGAAGTCGGCCATGAACACCTTGGCGCCGGAGTTCAGCGCGTTGATGACCATCTTCGGGTCGGTCGGCCCGGTGATCTCGACGCGGCGATCCTGCAGCGCGGCCGGCAGCGGCGCCACGGTCCAGTCACCGCTGCGGATCGCGGTGGTGTCCTGGCGGAAGTCCGGCAGGCCGCCTTGGTCGAAGAACGCCTGGCGCTCTCGGCGGGCCTGCAGCCGCGCCTGCCGGCCGGGTTCCACTGCCCGGTGCAGGGACACCAGCAGCGCCAGCAACGGCGCCGGCAGCACGGTGGCCTGGCCCGCCACCTGGGTCGCCAGGGCGATGCCCGGCGTGGCCTTGGCGGCGGTGGAGGGAACAGCGGAAGCGACGGCGGACATGGGAGGACTCCAGCGTGGGGGAACGACTCCACCGTGCCGCCGCAGACCTGTATTTGGCAAAACAGTTTTTGCAATGCTTTACATAAGTTATGCTAATACTTGTGACGCCATGACCACGCGCCCCTCGCCAAGTCCTCGTTTTTCCTACAAATCCGATCGGCTGAAGCCGCTGCGTGCGTTCTGTCAGACGGTGCGACTGGGCTCGGTCTCACGAGCGGCTGAGGCGCTTTTCGTCAGCCAACCGGCCATCAGCCTGCAGTTGCAGGCGCTGGAGCGCGAGCTGGGGGTGCCCCTGTTCGAGCGCAGCGGCCGGCGCCTGGTGCCCAGCCGCGAGGGCCAGCTGCTGTATGAAATGGCGCAACCGCTGGTAGAGAGCCTGGACGGCCTGGAAGCACGCTTCCGCGACAAGGTGCGCGGCCTGGACGCGGGCGAGCTGAACATCGCTGCCAACAGCTCGACCATCCTGTACCTGCTGCCGAAGATCGTCGAACGCTTCCGCCAGCATTACCCCGACGTACGCCTGACCCTGCACAACGCCATCAGCGCCGACGGCACCGACCTGTTGCGCGAGGATGCAGCCGACCTGGCGATCGGCTCGATGACCGATGTGCCGGCCGACCTCAGCTACGCCCCGGCCTACCGTTTCGAGCAGGTGCTGATCGCCCCGCATGACCATCCACTGGCCAGCGGTGGCGAGCTGGAACTGGCCGACATCGCCCGTTACCCGCTGGTGCTGCCGCCGAAGCGGCAGATCACTTACCGGCTGGTCGACCAGGTGTTCCAGCGCCACCGCATCGCCTACACGGTTGCGCTGGAAGTGGGCGGCTGGGAAGTGATCAAGCAGTACGTGGCGATGGGCATGGGCATTTCCATCGTGCCGGCGCTGTGCCTGAACGATGCTGACCACGAGCGGTTGGCGGCGCGTTCGATGAAGCGCTGGTTCCCCGAGCGCAGTTACGGGGTGATCGTTCGCCGCGGCAAGGCGTTGTCGGCGCAGGCGCGGGCGTTTGTCGAGCTGATCCAGCCGGAGTTGTTCAGCCCGCGCGATTACGACCAGAGCGGGCATTCGGAGCGGTGAGGGTTTGCCGGCAGGGCTGCGCCCTGCACCTGCAGAAGCAACGGCAACGGCAACAGCGGGGATTCCGTGGGATGGCGGGGTGGGGTCGGATTGCGGGGACGCCGTGAACCCCCCCCTTGGGGGGTTGGCCCGGCGTCCCTGCCCCGGGCACCCCCCCCAACCGGACCCCCCCCCCCTCCCCCGGTTGGCCCGGTCTTTTGGGAC
>NZ_WKEE01000064.1:0-29166 GCF_021605635.1 Stenotrophomonas sp. PA-6-5C | reverse complement strand
CACCCGGTTGCCGCAGTCCCGCCCCGCCGCGAAATCGGCCAGGTTGCCCAGCGTGATCGCCGAGATCTCCTGCAGCGCCTCCACGGTGAAGAAGCCCTGGTGGCCGGTCACCAGCACGTTGGGGAAGGTCATCAACCGCTGGAAGGCCTCGTCGTCGATGATCTCGCCGGACAGGTCCTGGAAGAACAGCGCGCTTTCCTGCTCGTAAACGTCGATGGCCAGGTGACCCAGCCGGCGCGACTTCAGCGCGCGGATCACCGCATGGGTATCGACCAGGCCGCCACGCGAGGTGTTGACCAGCATCGCGCCGGGCTTCATCCGCGCCAGCGAGGCGTCGTCGATCAGGTGCTGGGTATCCAGGGTCAGCGGGCAATGCAGCGAGACGATGTCCGAGCGCGACAGCAGTTCATCCAGTTCCACCATCGTGCCGATCTCCGCGAAGGCCGGCGAGGGATACGGATCGTGCCCCAGCACGGTGCAGCCCATGCCGCGGAAGATGCGCGCGGTGGCCAGCCCGATCTTGCCGGTGCCGATGATGCCCACGGTCTTGCCATGCAGGGTTCGCCCCAGCAGGCCATCAAGCATGAAGTTGCCCTCGCGCACGCGGTTGTAGGCGCGATGGGTCTGCCGGTTGAGGGTCATCACCAGCGCCAGTGCGTGCTCGGCCACGGCTTCGGGCGAGTAGGCCGGCACGCGGGCGACGAACAGGCCGAGCGCGTTCGCAGCGGCCAGGTCCACATTGTTGAAGCCGGCGCAGCGCAGCAGCACTGCGCGTACACCCAGCGCATGCAGGGCCTGCAGCACCGGCGCATCAAGCCTGTCATTGACGAACACGCAGACGGCGGCGCAGCCCTGTGCCAGTGCGGCGGTGTGCACGTCCAGCGCGGCGTCGAAGTACACGAACTGGAACTGCCGCCCTGCCCCTTCGCGCAGGTTGGCTTCCTCGAGAAAGCGGCGATCGTAGGGACGGGCACTGAAAACGGCGATCTGCATGGGAACGTCTGCGCGGAAATCCGCCACGACCATAGCGCACCCGCACATCGATGGGGATGGCACCGGCGGCGTGACTGCCGCCGGTGCCGGTACTGTCTTAGAACGTATAGCCCAGGCCCAGCATCACGCCGTTCTGCAGCTGGCCGTCGCGACGCTCGCCCACGTAGTCAACCATCACCGACAGGCGATCGCTGGCGCGGCTGGTCACGCCCAGGTTCCAGGCCAGCACCTGCTCGCCCACGGTCTGGCTGCTGGCACCGAACACCAGGTCCGGCGCAGCGGCGAAGCCGGTGCTGTAACGGGCCTGGGTGTCGCCCAGTTCCTTCTGCCAGACCACGCGCGCGCGCGGGGTGATGCGCTCGCCGTTGTTGCCTTCGAAGGTCTTGAACAACTGCAGGCCCGCGCCAACGCGGATGCTTTCCAGGCTGTCACCACGCCCGACCAGCGCGCCGGCACCCTGCCCTTCATTGAAACGGGTGGCCGAGGTGCGTGCGTAATCGACCACCGGCAGCAGCGGCTGGATCACCACGCCCTTGGCGGTGGTGAACGAGAAGCCGTGCTCCAGGCGGGCCGAGATCGCATCGTTGTTGTACTTGGCACGCAGCGGGCCCTGCAGGCCGTCGATGCCCTCGATGCTGCGGCGGGTGTCGTGGCGCAGGTCGGTGTAGCGCACCGAGGCCGAGAGGTAGCCACGGGAGTAGGTGGCATCCAGGTAGCCGCCCACATCCAGCGCGCGCACGTCGCCGGTGAACCCGGAACCATCGCGCCCCTTGGTCGACATGTCCGCAGCGGCAACGCTGACACCCAGGGTCACCCGGTCATCGGCCAGCTGCGTATCGGCACCGAGCACGATGCCACCGACGGTATGGCTCAGGCCGGCCACGCCGCCCTCGCCATCGATGCGGCCGTGGCTGCCGAAACCGCGGCCCCAGAGGCCATGGCTGCGCGGCGCTTCGCCGCCGTAACTCGTGCCGCCAGCGCTCGCCGCCGGCTCCACCAGATGCATCGCCAACTGGTTGAACAGGCTGCCATTGGCCATGCCGGGCTGCGCCGAAGCCGCCTGCGCTGCCTGTGCGGCCAGGCCGCCGGCGTCACCGCTGCCGCTGCGTCGTGCGGCCTGGTGCTGCTGCACCACGCTGCCGATGCTGCCAACCAGCGCGTTGTCGGCCAGGCGCAGGCTGGCGTGGCCATCACCGCGCAGTGCACCGGCCTGCTGTGCGATCACATCGCGATCCGCGAACTGCAGTGCCCCCAGCAGCGGCTTCAGGCCGGCATCCTGGCGCTGGCCGGCGGTTGCCAGCGCGCGGCCGAGACCGTCGTTGCCGTTGTTGCCGGTGAGCTGCGCAAGCTGGTCGAAACCGGGGTTGGCGGTCAGCGACAGGCCCTCGGCGGTCTGGTTGATATTGAAGCTCAGCAACGAGTTGTGACGCGGCCGGAACACCTCACCGCCGGTGATGCTGGCCGTATAGCCGGTGTCTCCCAGGCGCACCGCATCGGTGAAGCCCTGGAAGATCGGGCCGCTTACCAGCTCGCGCTGGTAGTTGCCGGCGTAGAAGCCCTGCGCCACGTTCAGCTCCAGGTGCGCGCCCGGCGAGATGACCAGCGCGCCCTCGTTGGCGCCGCTGTCGTAGAAGTCGCCCACGCGCAGGCGTCCACTGTTGGTGCCGCCCGCCTCGGTGACATCGAACAGCACCTTGCCGCCCGGCATGATGTTGACGTAGCCGTGGGTGACCAGGTCACCACCACGCGGCATCAGGGTGCCGTACACGCGCAGACGGTTGAAGCCGTCCTCGCGGAACGACGGACCGGTGCCAGCGAACAGCGCATCCGAGTCGTTGGCGACCGAGGCGATGTCACCGTGGCCGACCACCATGCCGGCCGCCTGCACGCGCAGCTCCGGGGTGCGCAGGGCGCCGCCTTCCAGGGCGATGGTGCCGTTCTCCACCAGCATGAAATCGGCGCCGGTGGTCTCGGCGGTGCGCCAGGTGCCGCCCTTGGCCACGCGGATCACACCGGCCGAATTGCCCAGCGTGGAGGCATCCAGCTCCGACAGGCGCAGGCTCGCCAGCAGGTCGGCCTGGATGCCCGGATCGCTGAGGAAGTCCTGCACCGAGAAGCGACCGATGCCGTTGGGACCACGTGCCGCCGCGTTGTAGATGGAAACGGCCTGGTTGATGTACGTGGTGGCGAAATCGGTATCGTTCCAGCGCGAGAAGTCGTCGTCGACGAACGCCTGCAGCTGGCGTGCGGTGCGCAGGTAGCCCGGATTGATGTCGCCGCTGACATTGCCGGTGACCGTCAGGGTGTCGCCCGGGTCACGGTAGCCGGCGGCGGTGATGATCTTGTTGCTGTAGATGTCCTGGCCGGGGAAGGTTTCCAGCTTGCGGCCACTGCCATCGGGATCGAAGCTGACCGACGGGCCGGTGGTCCGGGCCGGATCGCGGAACACCAGCAGGCCGTTGGGCTGCACCACCTCGTACATGGCCTTGTGCAGCAACCCGGCATCCATGCCGCCGCCGTAGTTGCCGGTGTAGATCTCGGTCATCCGCGGCGAAGGCGTATAGATCACCTTGCCACCGCTGCTGGCGGCGTGGATCTGCACCGAGTCGACCAGCGGCAGGTCACCGGCCAGGTAACGCTCGACGCCACCGGACTGCATGATCGAGCAGGACGAGATGCAGTGGCCGGACACGATGGTGTTCAGGCCATTGGTGCGGATCACCCCCTGCAGCCACTCACCCGCGATCAGCGCGCCACCATTGGAGGTGCGCAGCACGACTTCGCGGATCGGACGGCCTTCGGCCTGTGCCTTGGCCAGCAACGCCGGCAGTGCGACCACGTCGGCGACGGTCACACCGCCACTGAGCACGACGCGATCGCCCTGCACGTGATAATTCATTGCCATGACGTCATCCATCTGGCCCAGGGTCGCGATACCCACCAGGCCTGCCAGGGCGATGCTCAACTTCGAATGCTTCATTGCGTTCTCTCTCTCCGCCCGCACCACGCGGGTCGAAAGCAGAACGCAGCAGCGGGGCAGACGCCCCCAGTCGGCGACGAGAAAAAAGATGAACGCATTCACAATGGAAATGCCGGAGAAACGTGGGCTTCCCCATCCGGTCACCGTCGCGTAAAACTCGATGACGCGTCCGTCATTGTCGTCCGAGGCCCTCCCCTGTCCGTGCCCTCCCCTTTGCTCCGTCCTGCGCCGGAACTACCTGGGGTTCCGGACGTCTTCATTGCATTCGTACGTGAGGAACGCGCGCCGCTGTGTGCTTTCCTGCGCGCCCGCGGTGTTGGTCCCGAGGATGCCGAGGACATCGCCCAGGACTGCATGGAGCGCCTGATCCGCTACCGCGCGCACGACACCGAGGAACTGCGGCTGCTGCTTTACCGCATCGCCCGCAACCGCCTGGCAGACCGCGGGCGCTCGCCGCAATCGCGCAACCACCTGTCGCTGACCGAACGCGACGGCAACGAAGAAGCCGCCAGTGCTTCTCCTGATCCGCTGCGTCAGGCAGAATCCGGGCAGATGCTCGCCCTGCTGCGCCAGGCACTGTTCAAGCTTCCCGAACGTGCCCGCGAGGTGTACCTGCTCAACCGCATCACCGGGATGAGCTATACACAGATCGCCCGGCATTGCGGCATCACCGCCAAGACCGTGGAAAAACACATTGCCCGTGCATTGCAGGGCCTGCGCAAGGAGCTGGGCCCCGATCCTCTCCACAATGATGGAGACACCGAATGATCCGCAACGACAACAGGGATGACACGTTGCTATTTGAACACGCAAGCGCCTGGGTAGCCCGGCTGGAAGCCCCCGACTGCAGCCCCGAAGAGCGTCAATCCTTCGAGGACTGGCTGGCCGAGGATCCCGCGCACGTCAGCGCATGGGTGCAGGCCGAGAAGCTGCACCAGCGCAGTGCCGGTCTGGCCGGCGACCCGTGGCTGCGCACCGCCGCCGCACGCGCGGCACGCAGGCCGCAGCGGCGTTGGCTGCCGAGTGTGGCCGCCGCTGCCGGCGTCTGCCTCGCCGTTGGCCTGGGCTGGATGCTGTACACCGATGGCAATCCCACGCCCCTGACCTATGCCAACGCCAGCCTGCTGCCGCAGCAGCGCACGCTGGCCGATGGCAGCATCGCCATGCTCGACGCCGGCACCACGCTCACCGCACGCTTCGGCTGGCGCAAGCGCGAACTGGCGCTGGAGCACGGCCGCATCCAGCTGCAGGTCGAACCGTCATCGCGCTCGCTGCGGGTACAGGCCGGTGGCAGTTCGATCCGCGATATCGGCACCACCTTCCAGGTGGAACGCCTGGCTGACGGCCGGGTCGAGGTCGCGCTGCTGGAAGGTGTGGTGGAAGTCACCAGTGGCAGCGCGCAGCACACGCTCTCGCCGGGCCAGCAGCTGCAGGTCCTGGCCTCCGGCAAGATCCAACCGGGCCCGCAGCTGTCCTCGACCGCCGCCGCCGAGGCCTGGCCTCAGGGCAAGCTGGTGTTCGACGGCACGCCCCTGGCCACCGTGGTCGAACGCATGAACCGCTATGGCAGCACGCCACTGGTGGTCGCCGACCCGGACATCGCCGACCTCGCAGTCAGCGGCACCTTCCGTGCTGGCGACGCGCACGAACTGCTTTCCGCCCTGGAACTGGGGTGGTCCATTGCTGGCCAGCCGCGCTCGGATGGCGCGCTGGAACTGCGCCGCACCTACTGAGGCGGCGGCCGATGCCGGCGCCGGGTGTGCTTCGTTGGGACATACTGCGCTGGGGCCTGCTGCAGGCCCTGCTGTGCGTTGTGCTGGTGCCCGGTGTGGCGGCCACGACAAGCGCTGCCGAGGCTGTCGCCCAGGTCGACTATCGGATCGCTCCCGGCGCCCTGTCGCCGGCACTGCAGCAATGGGCACGACAGAGTGGCATCGCCCTGGTGTTCGACGCACGTGAACTGGCCGACCTGCGCACCAGCGGCGTTGCCGGCTCGCTGGCGCCGGCCGCCGCACTGAAGCAGCTCGTCGCCGGCATGCCGGTGAACATCCTGCAGACACCCAGCGGCGGATTCGTGGTGCGCCGGCATGCTGCGCCACCCGATGTGGTCGCGCAGCCGGTACGGCGGCCACCACCGCCAGCGCCACCGAAGCCGGTGCAGGTGGAGCTGGCTCCGATCCATGTCACCGGCAGCCGGTTGCCGCGCACCTCCGTGCAGACCACGCTGCCGGTAACGGTGATCGACCGCGAAGACATCCTGCGCAGCGGCTACGGCACGCTGTTCGACCTGTTGCGCCACCTGCCCGGCATGAACGGCCACCCGCCACTGAGCACCTCGCGCAGTGGTGATTCGCTGTACCTGCCGGTCGGCGCAGCAGCTACCACCAGCCTGGACGGCATGGGCCCGCGCGCGACCCTGTTCCTGGTCAATGGCCGACGCCTGCCGCGCTATCCAATGGTCTCGCTGGAAGAAGGCGGGCTGACCGATCTGGGTGGCATTCCGCTCAGCTTCGTCGAGCGCATCGAACTGGTGCGCGGCGGTGCGTCGGCCATCTACGGCGCCGACGCGATGTCCGGCGTGGTCAACATCATCCTGCGCGACCAGGCCGAGGGACCGGAGGCCACGCTGCAATCAGGGGTCAGCAGCCGTGGTGATGGCGATCAGTACCGGCTGCAGGCAGCCACCGGTGGCGTGCGCGAAGGTGGCGACCGCTGGTTCGCCGGCATCGACCTGCATCGCCTGCAGCATGTGGCCGGTGACCAGCGCGACTGGCATGCGGAAACCTCGCTGTACCCGATCGGGCTGATCATGGGCAACGGCGATTACTACCCGGCCACGCAGTGCCATCCGCCGCTGCAGCGCGAAGACGACGGCTGCTGGTTCGACAACGCCCGCCCGCGCTCGCTGCAACCGGCATCGGAAACGCTGTCCGGCTACCTGCGCTATCGCCACGAACGCGGTGACGGACGCTACGCCTACGTGGAAGCACGCGCCAGCCACAACCGCCAGCGTTTTGAACTGGGCCCGACCGCCGTCGCCCTCAATTTCAGCCGTGGCGCGATCCTCAATGTGGTCCTGCAGGAAGGCGGCGAAGTGCGCCCGCGCGTGCATGCCACTGAAGGCGACATCAGTTTTGGCATGGGCCGTGAGCGCGCCGGCCGCAGCTGGGATGCCGGCCTCAGCGCGCAGCGCAGCCAGGTGGACCTGCGCACCGAGGGCACCGTGCGCAGCGAGCGCCTGCTGGAAGCCGCACGAACGCTGGATTTCCTGCCCGGCTTTTCCACCCTGCCACCGGGGCTGGCAGAGGAGCTGTTTCCGGCCATCCACAACCGCGGACGCACCGAACAGTGGCAGGGCTGGTGGGGCATGCAGCGCACCCTGATGACACTGCCGGGCGGTGCGGCACAGCTCGCAACCGGTATCGACCTGCGCCGCGAGCGCTGGACGTCGCTGCCCGATCCGCTGCTGGGCAAGGGTGAGCTGGCGCTGGGCCTGCCGATGGAGCAGCGCCGGCTGACGCGGCAAAGCAACGCCGCCTACGCCGAACTGGGCCTGCCGTTGGCGCCGACGCTGCGCCTGGACGTGGCCGCGCGGCTGGACCGCGATGGCGGTGACACTGCGTTCTCGCCGCGTGCCGGCCTGCGCTGGAGCCCGAGCCCGCACTGGTCGTTCCTGCTGGCCAGTGGCCGCGGCTACCGCGCGCCCAGCATCTTCGAGCGGCGACGACCGCCGGGCTACTTCGGCCTGTATCCCCTGCCCGCATCGGCTTCCCTGCCACCGTGCGCGCGCCCGCTGCGCGGTGGCGGCTGCGCGGTGGAAGTAGAGGTGGTGGAGAACGATGCACTGAAAGCCGAGACCTCGCGCAGCCACTCGCTGGCTGCCAGCTGGACACCGAGCGATGCGTTCTCGCTGTCGTTGACCCACAACATCGTCGAACTGCGCAACGAGATCCTGGCCCTGCAACCCAGCGATGCACTGTGGAATCCCGGTACCTGGGAGCTGGATGAGCAGGGCCGCCTGCGTGATCTTCGCCTGTCATTCGACAACATCGGCCGCACCACCTCGCGCAACTGGGTACTGCGTGGCGAGTACCGGGTGGATGCCGGCCGCAACGGGCAGTGGTTGTTCTCGCTGGATGCGTTGAAGCAGCAGGAGCTGCGCCGCGATCGCAGCCATGGCGAATCGGTGGACCTGCGCGGGCATGCCACGCCGGCGAACGCGGGCATCCTCAACGTGCAGTGGCAGAACCCTTCCTGGGACATCGCCCTGCGTGGCAACCGCGTCGGCCGCACCCGCGCATGGCTGGCCGGTGAAGCATGCACGCAGGAGCAGCATGACCAGCGCCTCTGCATGAACCCCGCGCAGCTGCGCTGGAACCTGCACCTGGCGCGTCGGCTGAGTCCGCGCGTGATTGCCGCACTGGACGTGCACAACCTGCTTGATACGCGGCCGGTGAACCATCTGGTCGGCAGCGGCGGGCAGATGGCCGGGCTGGACGATCCGCTGGGGCGCTATTTCCTGCTGACCCTGCAATTCCGCTGAGCGCTGTGCCTGCTTTCACGGCCCTGCGGCTACAGTGCTTCCATCGTTACAGGGAAGCACGCCCATGCGCCTTTCGCTCCCCCTGGCTGGGACCACGCTGGCTCTGCTGACATGCATCGGCGCCGCCAGGGCCGCCAATACCGACGCGCCGCCCGCTGCTCCGGACCAGCAGTTGCAGCCGCTGTTCCAGCAGGTGCAGCGCGCGCAGCTGTTCGCCGACCAGAAGACCTTCGCCGATGCGGTGCCGCGGCGCGAGCCGGCCGTCGTGCTGGCCGACTGGCAACACGCGCAGCAACAGCCCGGCTACACGCTGCGTGCCTTCGTGTCATCCGCGTTCGACGTGCCGGGCCAGACACCGCCCTACGTGCCGCCCCCGGGCCAGAGCCTGCGTGTGCACATCGAAGGACTGTGGCCGGTGCTGACCCGGCAGACGGCGACGGTAGATCCGCATGGCTCGCTGCTGCCACTCCCCCACCCCTACGTGGTACCGGGTGGCCGCTTCCGTGAGGTTTACTACTGGGACAGCTACTTCACCCTGCTCGGCCTCGCCTCCAGTGGTCGCTGGCAGCAGGTGCGCGACATGGTCGACAACTTCGCCTGGCAGCTGGACCGGTACGGGCACATCCCCAATGGCAACCGCAGCTACTACCTCAGCCGCTCGCAACCGCCGTTCTTCAGCCTGATGGTCGAGCTGCTGGTCACCCACGAAGGCGACGATGCCTATCGACGCTACCTGCCACAACTGCGCATCGAGCATGCGTTCTGGATGCATGGTGCCGATGGCCTGCCGTCAGGCGCGGCACGCGAGCGTGTGGTGCGGCTGGCCGACGGCAGCCTGCTCAATCGCTACTGGGACGCGCGGGCGGTGCCGCGCACCGAATCGTGGACCGATGATCTGGCAACCGCTTCGCGAGCCTCGGAGCGGGCGCCATCGCAGGTCTACCGCGACCTGCGTGCCGGCGCTGAATCCGGCTGGGACTTCAGTTCCCGCTGGCTGGATGATCCTGCCTCACTGGCCAGCATCCGCACCACGTCGATCATTCCGGTGGATCTCAACAGCCTGCTGCACCAGCTTGAGCTCACGCTGCAGCGGGCCAGCAAGGCCGCCGGCCTGCGCAACGACGCCCGCGCCTACGCCCGCCAGGCGGCCGCGCGCCGCGCTGCCATCAATGTCCATCTCTGGGATGGCGCGCAGGGATGGTACGTGGACCGCGATCTGGATCGCGGCATCACCCGCCCTGCCCTGACCGCTGCGGCGCTGTATCCGCTGTGGCTGCAGATCGCCGACCGTACGCGGGCACGACGCACTGCCGACGCGGTGGAGGCGCAGCTGCTGCGCGAAGGCGGCCTGCTGACCACCACCCTCAGCACGGGCCAGCAATGGGATGCGCCCAACGGCTGGGCACCGCTGCAATGGGTGGCGGTGGATGGGCTGCAGCACTACGGTCAGCAGCGGCTGGCGCGGCAACTGGGCATGCGTTTCCTGCGCACCGTGCAATCGGTCTACGACCGCGAAGGCAAGCTGGTGGAAAAGTACGTGGTCGACGGTTCCGCTGGCGGCGGCGGCGGCGAATACCCGCTGCAGGATGGCTTCGGCTGGAGCAACGGCGTCACCCTGGCCCTGCTGGACCGGTTGTGTGCACCACAACGCACCTGCAACAGCGTTACCGACATCGAAAAAGCGGACGGAAGGGATTGAGCCGCAAGTGGCACGACGAGGGCGGAAACGACCTGATCCGCTCCGTCCCCTTTTCTGCTATCTCACCGAGCGGGCGATGGCGTACTGCGCGGCGTAGTACGTGGACAGCACCAGCAGGCTGGCCAACGGCAGGCCGCCACCGAAGCGATCCCATGCCAGCAACGAATCGCTGGCCACAAACAGCAATGCGCCCCCGGCAGCCCAACGCGCACTGCCCGCTTCCAGCGCATCGGCGTGCGGCCGCCTCCAGTAACGGGCCAGTGCCAGCACCGCCATGGCGGCCAGCACCAAGACGTAGGCCAACACCGGAACGCGCATCGGCAGCGGCAGATGCGGCCACAGGCCGGCGACGTTGATCGAAGCGAATGCAGCAAGCAGCACGAAGGCAGCGAGCAGTCCGCGACCCGCGCGCAGGCCGGCACGGAACGCGGCGATGTAGCACAGATGCGCCAGCAGGAAGGCAACCAGGCCGGGCACGAACGCGTCGATCGGCAGCATCAGCGCGATATCGCCCACGCAGGACAACAGCATGCCGGCCAGCACCGCGCGCCGGTAGAACGCATCCGCCACCGGCCGCGCCTGCCAGGCGATGGCGGCGATAAGCAGCGTGGTTGCCGGCTTGGCCAACCAGTGCAGCCAACGCCCGTCGCCGTCCAGGTAGGCGCCGACGATGGCCAGCACCGCCAGCACCAGGATCAGCCCATCACGCGTGCGCAGCTTCATCGCGCCTTCCACAGCTCTGCAAGGCGGTCAGGGCGGCCGCTGATGCGTTCCAGCACCGGATACTGCAGGCCGCCGTGGTAGTCGATCTTTATCGTATCGATACGGTCGAACTGTTTGACCAGCAGTGTGATCGGCGCCTTGTCAGTGGCCGCCGCAGCCACCGCGTCCTTCAGGCGCTGGCTGCTGTATTCGCGACCGCCAACGGCGATCACCTTCATGCCCGGCGCCAGGCCGGCATTGAACGCCGGGCTGTCCCACACCACATCACCGACCACGCCGCTGTCGAGTACCGTCGCGCCCACCGAGTAGGCCAGCAACGCTGCCTTCGCGCGCTTTTCCTGTGCCTTGTAGGCCTCGTTCGGCGCATCGCGGTAGACCAGCTTCCAGCCCGCCAGTTCCAGGCCGCCGGTCAGCGATCCGTGCCCGTCCAGGCGCTGGCGCAGGAAGCTGGCCCAGTCGTACGGCGCGATGCCGTTCAAGGTCGCCACCACGTCATCGAAGGTGTACGGATTGACGTCCCAATCGCCGTTGCCAACGCCAAAGAAGGCACGCGCGAAATCATCCAGGCTGCGACGGTTGCCGGTCAGCCCCCGCAGCTTGCCCTCCACCTCCAGCCACAGCATCTGCCCGCCGGAGTAGTAGTCTTCGCTCATCTGGTAATTGCGGTACGGCAACGTGCGGCGCTGGGCGATGGTCGGGTCGTTGGTGGTGTCCTGCAGCGGGCGCCAGGCCAGGCCCGGGCGGCCGCGGTCATAGGTTGCCGCCACGTTCGCCAGCATGTCGCGCGCCTGCTCAGTGGTCCACAGCCCGGAACGCGCGGCCAGCACCTGGCCCCAGAACTGGGTCTGCCCTTCGTACACCCACAGCAGGCTGTCGCCCATCGGTGTGTTGAAGTTGGCCGTAGCCAGGTCGGCACCGCGACGGTACTTGCCGTTCCACGAGTGGGTGTATTCGTGCGGCAACAGGTCACGCATCCAGGCGTTGCTGTCCCACTCGGTGAAGTAGCCCGGGTCGGCACTGTTCTCGCTGGAGCGATGGTGCTCCAGCCCGATGCCGCCGAGACGATCGGTCAGGGCAAGCAGGAATTCGTAGTGATCGTAGTGGCGCGCGCCGTACAGCTTGTCGGCCTGCTGCACCAGCGCACGATGCAGCTTGATCTGCGCGTCGGTCGGCTTCAGCGATTTGACATCGTCGGCGAACACGTTCAGATGCACCGGCGCCTTCGCGCCCGGGTCGAGGTCGATGCGCTGGTGATGCTCGCCGGCAAACAACGGCGAGTCGACCAGGTGGTCGTACGAAATCGGCTTGAACACCACGGTGTCGCCATCGCGGCGCGAGGTTTCCAACGCGGTGGCATAGGCCCAGCCCTTGGGCAGGGTCACGCTGGCCTGCGCCTGCAGGTTGCGCGCGTCCATGCCGGCCGGATACAGCGAGTTGGCATTCCACTGCAGGTTGAGCATTTCCGGGGTCATCACCACCCGGCCCTGACTGCCACCCTGCGAGGACAGGAAATCGAAGTGGGCGACGATCTCGCTCACGCCTTCCGGTACGTCCACCTTGAACGCGTATACGTTGAACTGGTCGCGCTGCCAGGCCAACGGCTTGCCGTTGGCGGTCACCCGCAGGCCGGCCAGCTTGTCGATGGGGCCGGTGGGTGAATGGTTGCCGGGAATCCACTGCGGGTACAGCAGGGTCAGCGGGCCGGGCTTGGCCGGCACGGTGGCGGTCACCTTGAAGATGCGCCGGGCCAGGTCACGTGCGTCGACGTCAATGCGCAGCAGGCCAGGGGCGGCGGCATCACCCGGTGGCGGGGTCTGCGCCAGCGCGGGCGTGGCCGCCAGCGCGAACAGCACGGACATCACCAGGGCACGGGTTTTCATCGGCAACTTCCAGCAGCGAAGGATTTCCCGATGCTAGGCCTGTGCGATGCCGAGCCCCATGGCCGAAGGTCATGGTTGCCAGTGCATCGACCTGATGCAGCAAAGCCTCATCGGAGCGCTGGCGAAGACTGACAGCATCCACGCATGGCGTGGATCTACTGGAAAGCGGAGTACCGGGTAGATCCACGCCATGCGTGGATGGCATTCATCCCGAAGCCGTGCGAACCAAGGTTCGCACCCACCCGTAGCGCTATGGTCAGTCGACCAGGCGCAGCCGCAGTTCCTTCGGCAGCGCGAACACCATCGATTCCGGTTCGCCATCCAGCTCGCCCACGCTGCTGGCGCCCAGCTCGGCCAGACGCGCCAGCACGCCATCGACCAGCACCTGCGGCGCCGACGCACCGGCGGTCACGCCGATATGCTGCTTGCCGAGCACCCAGGCCGGGTCGATCTCGTGCGCACCGTCGATCAGGTAGCTCTCCACGCCTTCACGGCGGGCCAGCTCGCTCAGACGGTTGGAATTGGAGCTGTTCGGCGAACCGACCACCAGCACCAGGTCACAGCGCTTGGCCAGGTCGCGCACGGCGTCCTGGCGGTTCTGCGTGGCGTAGCAGATGTCGTCGTTCTTCGGCCCCTGCATCGCCGGGAAACGCGCGCGCATGGCTTCGATGATGCCGCGCGTATCGTCCACCGACAGCGTGGTCTGGGTGGTGTAGGCGAAGTTTTCCGGCTGGTTGATGTGCAGCGTGGCCACCTGCTCCACGTCCTCGACCAGATAGATCTGGCCGGTGCCCGCCTCGCGGTTCCACTGCCCCATCGTGCCTTCCACTTCCGGATGGCCGGCATGGCCGATCAGCACCACGTCACGGCCGGCACGGCAGTGACGGGCGACTTCGAAGTGGACCTTGGTCACCAGCGGACAGGTGGCGTCGAACACTTTCAGGCCACGACGCTCGGCTTCCAGGCGCACGGCCTGGGAAACGCCATGGGCGCTGAAGATGACGGTGTTGTTGTCCGGCACTTCGTCGAGTTCTTCGACGAAGATCGCGCCGCGCTGCTTCAGGTCATCGACCACGAAACGGTTGTGCACCACTTCATGGCGGACATAGATGGGCGCGCCGAGCGTTTCGATCGCGCGCTTGACGATCTCGATCGCACGATCGACACCGGCACAGAATCCACGCGGGTTGGCGAGCAGCACATCCATCAGTTCAGTCTCCCGGCAGCGGCCGGCTTACGGTTTCGGATTGGCATTATCCGCCTTTTTGGCGGACTTGCCGTCGAACAGGCCGAACAGGGCGATGCCTACGGCACCCACCACGATGGCCGAATCGGCGATGTTGAACGACGGCCAGACATGCTCGCCGACGTACCACTGGATGAAATCCACCACGTGGCCATGCACCTGGCGGTCGATCACGTTGCCGATCGCACCGCCGATGATCAGCGCATAAGGCACGGCGGCCTTCCAGTTGCCACGGGCGGTAGCGCGCAGCCACCAGGCCATCAGGCCGCTGATGGCGATCGCCAGCACGGTGAAGAAATGCTTCTGCCAGCCACCGGCGTCGCTCAGGAAGCTGAACGCTGCACCGGTGTTGTAGGTGCGGTACCAGTTCCAGAAGCCGTCAATGACCACCACCGGCTGGAACTCCGGCAGGCTCGACAGCACCCAGGCCTTCGACCACTGGTCCAGGCCGATGATGACTGCCGACAGCAGCAGCCAGATCAGCGCATTGGGATGCGGGCGCGGGGCGGCCATCAGAACCAGCTCCGCACTTCGCCGGCACCGGCGATGTTGGTCACGCAGCGGCCGCACAGTTCCGGGTGGTCGGCATTGCTGCCGACGTCGGCGCGGTGGTGCCAGCAGCGCACGCACTTGGACTTCTGCGTCGGCTGGGCGCTGACGAACACCTCGTCGGTGGTCGCCGGGCGCACCTGCACATCACCACTGATGAACAGGAAACGCAGTTCATCGGCCAACGGCTGCCAGCGTGCGGCCTGCTCTTCGCTGGCGGCGATGGTGATCTCCGCTTCCAGCGCGGCGCCGATCGCACCATTGGCGCGCATCGGCTCCAGCACCTTGGCCACCTGCTCGCGCACGGCCAGCAGCTGGTCGAAGTCGGCCGCGTTGAGCTGCGCATCGGCCGGCAGCGGCGCCAGGCCCTCGTACCAGGTGGTGAACAGTACGTGGCCGGCACGGTCGCCCGGCAGGTAACCCCACAGCTCGTCGGCGGTGAAGGTCAGGATCGGCGCCACCCAGCGGGTGAACGCCTCGGCGATGTGGTACATCGCGCTCTGCGCCGAACGACGACCATCCGAATCGGTCGGCATCGTGTACAGGCGGTCCTTGGTCACGTCCAGGTACAGCGAGCCCAGGTCCACGCTGCAGAAGTTCAGCAGCAGCTGCACGATCTCGGCCATGTCGTAGTTGTCATACGCCGCCTTGATCTTCTCCTGCAGCTCCCAGGCGCGGTGCACGATCCAGCGGTCCAGCGCGACCATCTCGTTGAGCGGGCGCAGGTGCTGGGCCGGATCGAAACCGTCCAGGTTGCCCAGCAGGAAGCGGGCGGTGTTGCGCAGGCGACGGTAGGCGTCGGCGGTGCGCTTGAGGATTTCCTGCGACAGCGACATCTCGTTGCTGTAGTCGGCCGAGGCAATCCACAGGCGCAGGATGTCCGCGCCCAGCTTGTTCATGATTTCCTGCGGCTCGATGCCGTTGCCCAGCGATTTGGACATCTTGCGGCCGTGCTCGTCCACGGTGAAACCGTGGGTGAGGCACTGCTTGTACGGCGCGCGCTTGTCGATGGCCACGCCGGTCAGCAGCGAGGACTGGAACCAGCCGCGATGCTGGTCGGAGCCTTCCAGGTACAGGTCGGCCGGCTTGCCGAAGCCACGTGCGGCCAACACCGCTTCATGGGTCACGCCGGAATCGAACCAGACGTCGAGGATGTCGGTGACCTTCTCGTAGTCGGCCGCTTCAGCGCCCAGCAGTTCGGCCGCATCCAGCGAGTACCACACGTCGATGCCTTCGGCTTCAACGCGGTCGGCCACCTGCTGCATCAGCTCCACCGAACGCGGGTGGATCTCGCCGGTCTGGCGGTGGGTGAACAGTGCGATCGGCACGCCCCAGGTGCGCTGGCGCGAGATCGTCCAGTCCGGGCGGCCATCGACCATGCTCTGGATGCGCGCCTTGCCCCAGCTCGGGAACCAGCCGACGGTGTCGATGGCGGCCAGCGCATCGTTGCGCAGGTTGGCCTTGTCCATCGAAATGAACCACTGCGGGGTGGCGCGGAACACCACCGGCGTCTTGTGCCGCCAGCAGTGCGGGTAGCTATGGCGGATCTCGACGAAGGCCAGCAGTGCGCCGCTGTCACGCAGCACCTGCACGATCGCCTCCTGCGCCTTCCACAGGTGCTGGCCAGCCAGCACCACGTCGCCGGCCGGCGGGGTCGATTCCAGGTAGACGCCACGGCCGTCGATCGGCGTGATCTGACCGGCGTTGTACTTGTCCAGCAGGCCGTATTTCTGGCTGACCACGTAGTCTTCCTGGCCGTGGCCGGGCGCAGTGTGCACCGCACCGGTACCGTCCTCGTCGGACACGTGTTCGCCGTTGAGCACGAGGATCTCGCGCTCCGGGTAGAACGGGTGCGCCAGCAGCTGGTTTTCCAGCGCCGAACCTTCGGCTTCACCGTGCAGCACCACCGCGTCCACGCCGTAGCGCTGCAGCGACCGTTCGGCCAGGGCCGCGGCCAGCACCAGCCAACGGCGCTTGCCGTTGTGCGCCGGGCCTTCGGCCAGCACGTAGCGGATGTCCGCACCCAGCGACACCGCCAGCGAAGCCGGCAGCGTCCACGGGGTGGTGGTCCAGATCGGCACGGCCACTTCGACATCCGCCGGCAGGCTGACACCGAACGCCTGCGCCACCGCCTGCGCATCGCGCGCGGCGTAGGCCACGTCGATCGCCGGCGAGGTCTTCTCGTGGTACTCGATCTCGGCCTCGGCCAGTGCCGAGCCGCAGTCGAAGCACCAGTACACCGGCTTGGCGCCGCGCAGCAGATGGCCGTTGGCCACGATCTTGGACAGCGCGCGGATCTCGTTGGCCTCGAAATCGAAGCTCAGGGTCTTGTACGGGTTGTCCCAATCGCCGGTGACGCCCAGGCGCTTGAAGTCAGCGCGCTGGATGTCGATCTGCTCCTCGGCGAACTCGCGGCACTTCTGCCGGAACTCGACCGCATCGAGCTTCACCCCGACCTTGCCCCACTTCTTTTCCACCGCGATTTCGATCGGCAGGCCATGGCAGTCCCAGCCCGGCACGTAGGGCGCATCGAAGCCGGCCAGGTAGCGCGACTTGACGATGATGTCCTTGAGGATCTTGTTGACCGCGTGGCCCAGGTGGATGCGCGCATTGGCGTACGGCGGGCCGTCATGCAGCACGAACAGCGGGCGGCCGGCGGCGTTGTCGCGCAGCTGCTGGTAGAGCCCCTGCTCTTCCCAGCGCGCCAGAATGCCCGGCTCGCGCTTGGGCAGGTCGCCGCGCATCGGGAATTCGGTGGCCGGCAGGTTGAGGGTGGTCTTGTAGTCCTGGCTCACGCAGTGGCTCGCAATCTATGTTCGGAAAGGATGGCACGCGCCTGTTCGGCGTCGCGGTGCATCTGGTCGGTCAGCGCCGCCAGATCGTTGAATTTCTCTTCGTCACGCAGCTTGGCGACGAATTCGACTTCGATGTGGCGCCCGTACAGGTCGCCCTGGAAATCGAACAGGTGCGCTTCCAGCAGCGGCTCCACGCCGTCCACGGTCGGCCGGGTACCGAAGCTGGACACCGACGGCCACGGCTGGTCGAACACCCCGTGCACCCAGGTCGCGTAGATGCCCGACAGCGCCGGGGTCTTCGGGAACCGCAGGTTGGCGGTGGGGAAGCCCAGCGTACGGCCGAGCTGGCGCCCGCGCACCACCCGCCCGCTGATCGAGTAGGGACGACCCAGCAGGTCACCGACACGGGCGAAGTCGCCTTCCTGCAGCAGCTGGCGGATACGGGTGCTGGAGATGCGATCACCATGCAGGTCGACCGCTTCGATTTCGCCGGCGCTGAAACCGAGCTCGGCGCCCAGCGCCTGCAGCAGGGCCAGATCGCCACGGCGACGGTTGCCGAAACAGAACTCCGGCCCGATCCAGACCTCGCGGGCGTTCAGGCGCTGGGCCAGCAGCTGGCGCACGAAGGTTTCGGCCGGCATCGCCGCCATCGCCGCGTCGAAGCGCAGCAGGCCGATCGCATCGACGCCCAGTTCGTGCAGGATCTCGACCTTGCTGCGGGCCAGGGTCAACCGCGGCGGCGGCGTGCCCTGGGCAAAGAACTCACGCGGCAGGGGCTCGAAGGCCACCGCCACCGCAGCCACACCCAAGGCGCGCGCGCGCGCGACCGCGTGCCGCACCAGCGCACGATGCCCCAGGTGGAGGCCGTCGAATGCACCGATGCAGACCACGCTTCCGTTGGGGAACAGCTCCCCGCCCTCGACGCTTCTGAACAGCCTGCTCATCAACTCTCGTTCCGGCCGGCCGCAGCCCGCCGTTTCAATGGTGTAACCCTGAAGTATAGCCGCCGGGAGCCACGATCAATGCCCACGCAGGTCGCGCGGACGGAAGCCCATCGCCACCATCGCCAGCAGGTAGGTCAGCCCGCCACCGCCGACCAGCAGGCCGAGGGCGCCGATCCGTTCCCACACGCCCATCGACGAGAAGCCCGGCAGCCAGTACAGCAGGGCCAGCAGCACGCCGACCATCGCCGTGCACGCCACCAGCAGCCGCAGCAGGTAACCGCCCCAGCCGGGACGCCGCTGGTAGACATCGGTCTTGCCCAGCCAGTACCACAGCAGCCCCAGGTTCAGGTAACTGGACAGCGCACTGGCGATGCCCAATGCCAGGTGCAGGCCGGGCTGCTTGCCGAGGGCGGCCATCACCCCCTGCGCCTTCAGCTCATCGGGCACCATCACCTGGTACAGCACCGCCAGCAGGGCGAAGTTGAACACCATGTTGGCCACCAGCGCGGCGACACCGGCACGCACCGGCGTTTTGGTGTCCTGCCGCGCGTAGAAGGCCGGCAGCACCACTTTCAGCAGCGCGAAGGCAGGCAGGCCGAAGCTCAGGCCGTACACCGACAGCGCCGTCATGCGGGTGTCGAAGGCGGTGAACTGGCCGTGCTGGAAGATCGTCGAGATCAGCGGCTCGGCCAGCAGCAGCAGACCGAGCATCGCCGGCACCGAGATCAGCAGGGTCATGCGCAGGCCCCAGTCCAGCGAGCGCGAGAAGCCTTCGCGGTCGGTGCTGACGTGGTGCCGGGCCAGCGCCGGCAGGATCACCGTGCCCAAGGCCACGCCGAACACGCCCAACGGCAGTTCCAGGAAGCGATCGGCCAGCGACAGCCAGGACTGCGAACCATCGGTCAGCTTGGCGGCGATGACGGTATCCAGCAGCAGGTTGATCTGCGCCACTGACGAGCCGAACAGGGTCGGCACCATCAGCGTCATCACCTTGCGCACGCCCGGATGGTTCCAGCCCCAGCGCGGCAGGGTCAGCAGGTCGATACCCTTCAACGAAGGCAGCTGGAACAGCAGCTGCAGCAGGCCGGCGGCCAGCACGGCCCAGCCGAGGGCAAGGATCTGCTTTTCCGGTGTGCCACCCAGCCGCGGCGCCAGCCACAGCGCGCCGGCGATCATGCACAGGTTGAGGATGACCGGCGTCAGCGCCGGCATCGCGAAGCGCTGGAAACTGTTCAGCGCACCGCCGGCCAGGGCGGTCAGCGAGACGAACAGCAGGAACGGGAAAGTCAGGCGGAACAGGTCGATCAGCAGGCCCTGCTTGGCCGGGTCGGTGTCGACGCCACTGGCGAAGACCGACGCCAGCTGCGGCGCGAAGATCAGCGCCAGCGCGGTGACCAGCATCAGCACGCCGCCCAGGGTGCCGGCAGTGCGGGCCATCAGTTCACGCAGCTCGGCGTGGCTGCGGGTTTCCTTCACCTCGGTGAACACCGGCACGAATGCGGTGGCAAAGGAGCCCTCGGCGAACAGCCGGCGCAGGAAATTGGGTATCCTGAAGGCGACCCAGAAAGCATCGGTGATGGCGTTGGTGCCGAAGGTCGAGGTCACCACCTGGTCCCGGACCAGGCCGAGAACCCGCGAGACCATGGTCATGCTGCTGAACGACAGCAGGCCCCGCAACATCTTGGGTGAACTCACTCAACGTCCCTCTTGACAATCGACTTGACGTACATTTCTTACGCCATCATACTAGCTAGCTTGCTGTTCCCATAACACCGATTTTTCAGGAAACCACCACCGTGGCCAATATCAAGTCCGCCAAGAAGCGCGCCAAGCAGACCGTCGTGCGCAACGCGCGCAACGTGGCTCAGCGCTCGATGCTGCGCACCGCTGTCAAGAAAGTGATCAAGGCGCTGGACGCCAACGATGCCGCCGGCGCTCAAGCCGCCTTCGCCGTTGCCCAGCCGATCCTGGATCGTTTCAGCGCGCGTGGCCTGATCCACAAGAACAAGGCTGCTCGCCACAAGAGCCGCCTGAACGACCGCATCAAGGCCCTCCAGGCCGCCTGATCCGGTTGGTTGCTGGAGCCCCGGCTCCGGCAGCACGCAAAAGCCCGGCTTCGGCCGGGTTTTTTGTTGCCTGCAGTTTCCGCTTCTGTAGAGCCGAGCCCATGCTCGGCTGGCCGCGCGAACAGCAGCCGAGCATGGGCTCGGCTCTACAGAAGAGCAGCACCCACAAAAAACCCGGCCGAAGCCGGGTTTTTTGCGCGAACCACAACGGCATTACTGGGCGTTGCGGGCCGCCTCGAGCTCGTCTTCCTTCTGGCGATCGAAGAACGCCATGATCCGGCTCATGATCGGGAAGGTGCCTTCGCGACCCAGTGCGGACACCAGGAACCACGGCTCCTTCCAGCCCAGCTCGGCAACGATCTTCTCTGCGGCGGCCTTGGCCTCGTCCTCGAACATCAGGTCGGCCTTGTTCAGCACCAGCCAGCGCGGCTTGGCCAGCAGCTCCGGATCGTGCTTTTCCAGTTCGCGCTCGATGGCACGCACCTGCTCGACCGGGGAAACCCCTTCCACACCACCTTCCATCGGCGAGATGTCGACGAGGTGCAGCAGCAGGCGGGTGCGCTGCAGGTGGCGCAGGAACTGCGCGCCCAGGCCGGCACCATCGGCAGCACCCTCGATCAGTCCCGGAATGTCGGCGATCACGAAGCTGCGGTAGTTTTCCACCTTCACCACACCCAGGTTCGGGTACAGCGTGGTGAACGGGTAATCGGCCACCTTCGGCGTCGCCGCCGAGACGGCGCGGATCAGGGTGCTCTTGCCGGCATTGGGGAAGCCCAGCAGGCCAACGTCGGCCAGCAGCTTCAACTCCAGCTTCAGCGTGCGCTCTTCACCCGGCTCACCCGGCAGCGCCTGGCGCGGCGAGCGGTTGGTGGAGCTCTTGAAATGCATGTTGCCGAGGCCGCCGCGGCCGCCCTTGGCCACCAGCAGGCGGTCGCCATGCTGGGTCAGGTCGCCGATGATTTCATCGGTGGCCACGTTGATGATCACGGTGCCGACCGGCACGGTGATGACCATGTCTTCGCCGCCCTTGCCATAGGCCTGGCGGCCCATGCCGTTCTCGCCGCGCTGCGCCTTGAAGATGCGGTCATGGCGGAAGTCGACCAGGGTGTTGAGGTTTTCGTCGGCGCGGATCCACACGCTGCCGCCCGCACCGCCGTCGCCGCCGTCCGGGCCGCCGAGCGGAATGAACTTCTCGCGACGGAAGCCAATGCAGCCGTTGCCGCCGTTGCCGGCGAACACTTCGATTTCTGCTTCGTCTACCAGTTTCATTGTTTCGATGCCTGCGATGGGCGCGGCATGCACGCCGCCACCTTGATGTAGTGCCGGCCGCTGGCCGACAACCGGGCGATGCCCGTTTTACCATTGATTCCAACGAAAAGCCCCGCCGAAGCGGGGCTCTTCATGCAGCGAGCTCTTCATCCAGCACGGCCATGCCGAGGCATGGGCGCCGGACGCAGCCTTATCAGGCTTCGACCGAGACGACGCTGACGGTGCGACGCTTCTTCGGGCCCTTCACGGTGAACTCCACCTTGCCGTCCGTCAGGGCGAACAGGGTGTGGTCACGACCGAGGCCGACGCCGGTACCCGGGTGGAACTGGGTGCCGCGCTGACGCACGATGATGTTGCCGGCTTCGATGGCCTGGCCGCCGAAGATCTTGACGCCGAGGTACTTCGGGTTGGAGTCGCGACCGTTGCGCGAAGAGCCTACGCCTTTTTTATGTGCCATGACCTATCTCCTTACTTGCTGCCACCGGCAATGCCGGTGATCTCGATTTCGGTGTAGTACTGACGGTGACCCTGGCGCTTCATGTGGTGCTTACGGCGACGGAACTTGATGATCCGGACCTTGTCGGCACGACCCTGGGACAGGACGGTGGCAGTGACCGCAGCGCCGCTCAGGGCGTCGCCGATCTTGATGCCATCGCTGTCGCCGAGCAGCAGGATGTTGTCGAACTTGATCTCGCTGCCGACTTCGACTTCGAGCTTTTCAATGCGGAGCTTTTCGCCCTGCGCCACGCGGTATTGCTTACCGCCGGTGACCAGTACTGCGTACATGACCAGACTTCCTCTGTAGTTATTGTGGTCTATGGACTGCCGCCGTCGAGGGCGGACAGGAGCGGAATTGTACGTGGACCACCGGGGACGGGTCAAGTCAACCCCCTGAACGGCCCGGGCGTCCCCCCTTGGGGCCGAGTCATGCCCGGCTGAACGGTTCGGGGGCCACGCAGCCGAGCATGGCTCGGCGCTACACAAAGCTGTCGGCCGGTCTCACGGGGTGAGACACCGGGCTGGCATTGTCGCCCATTGCCCCCATCTGGTCACCTCGGTAGGCTGACCGATTGCCGCCCTTTCGCTGGCCCGGCGGCCCAGCCACGCCCCCACAACCGGATTCCCCATGGCGATGGATTTCATCCGCATCCGCGGCGCGCGGACGCACAACCTCAAGAACATCGACCTCGACCTGCCTCGCGACAAACTGATCGTGATCACCGGCCTGTCCGGTTCGGGCAAGTCGTCGCTGGCGTTCGACACCATCTATGCCGAGGGCCAGCGGCGTTACGTCGAGTCCCTGTCGGCGTATGCGCGGCAGTTCCTGAGCGTGATGGAAAAGCCGGACCTGGACCATATCGAAGGCCTGTCCCCAGCGATCTCGATCGAGCAGAAGTCGACCTCGCACAACCCGCGTTCGACGGTCGGCACGATCACCGAGATCTACGACTACCTGCGCCTGCTGTACGCACGTGTCGGCACCCCGCGTTGCCCCGACCACGGCTATCCGCTGGAAGCGCAGACGGTCAGCCAGATGGTCGACCACATGCTGACGCTGGACCCGGAACAGCGCTACATGCTGCTGGCGCCGGTGATCCGCGACCGCAAGGGCGAGCACGCGCAGGTGTTCGACCAGCTGCGCGCGCAGGGTTTCGTGCGTGTGCGCGTCGATGGCGAACTGTACGAAATCGATGCGGTGCCGCCGCTGGCGCTGCGCCAGAAGCACACCATCGAAGCGGTGATCGATCGCTTCCGCCCGCGCGAAGACATCAAGCAGCGCCTGGCCGAGAGCTTCGAAACCGCGCTGAAGCTTGGTGATGGCATGGCGTCGGTGCAGTCGCTGGACGACGCCGGCGCGACCCCTACCCTGTTCTCGTCCAAGTATTCCTGCCCGGTCTGCGACTACTCGCTGCCCGAACTGGAGCCGCGCCTGTTCTCGTTCAACGCACCGATGGGCGCCTGCCCCGGCTGCGACGGGCTGGGCATGGCCGAATTCTTCGATCCCTCGCGCGTGGTGGTGCATCCCGAGCTTTCCCTGGCTGCCGGTGCCGTACGCGGCTGGGATCGCCGCAATGCCTATTACTTCCAGCTGATCGCTTCGCTGGCCAAGCACTACAAGTTCGACACCGACGCAGCGTGGAACTCACTGCCGGCAAAGGTGCAGCAGGCCGTGCTGTATGGCAGCGGCGAGGAAGCGATCACCTTCACCTACTTCACCGAGGCCGGTGGCCGCACCCAGCGCAAGCATCGCTTCGAAGGCATCATTCCCAACCTTGAACGCCGCTACAAGGAAACCGAATCGGCGGCGGTGCAGGAAGAGCTCGGCAAGTACATCAGCGAGCATGCCTGCCCCGAGTGCAACGGCGCGCGCCTGAACAAGGCCGCGCGCAACGTGTTCGTGGCCGACCGCCCGCTGCCGGAACTGGTGGTGCTGCCGATCGATGAAGCCCTGAAGTTCTTCAGCGAACTGAGCCTGCCGGGCTGGCGCGGCGAGATCGCCACGAAGATCGTCAAGGAAATCGGTGAACGCCTCGGCTTCCTGGTCGATGTGGGTCTGGATTACCTGACCCTGGAGCGCAAGGCCGACACCCTGTCCGGTGGCGAGGCACAGCGCATCCGTCTGGCCAGCCAGATCGGTGCTGGTCTGGTGGGCGTGATGTACGTGCTCGATGAGCCGTCCATCGGCCTGCACCAGCGCGACAACGAACGCCTGCTGGGCACCCTCACCCGCCTGCGCGACCTCGGCAACACGGTGATCGTGGTCGAGCATGACGAAGATGCGATCCGGCTGGCCGACTACGTGCTGGACATCGGTCCGGGCGCGGGCGTGCATGGCGGCGAGATCGTCGGCCAGGGCAGCCTGCAGGACCTCCTGGATGCACCGCGCTCGCTGACCGGCCAATACCTGTCGGGCAAGCGCGCGATCAAGATCCCGGCGCGCCGGCACAAGCCGAACCCGAAGATGACGCTGCATCTGCGTGGCGCCACCGGCAACAACCTGAAAGGCGTGGACCTGGCCATCCCGGCGGGGCTGCTGACCTGCGTGACCGGCGTGTCCGGCTCGGGCAAGTCGACCCTGATCAACGACACCCTGTTCTCGTTGGCCGCCAACGAGATCAACGGCGCCTCGCACCCGATCGCGCCTTACAAGGAGATCGATGGCCTGGACCTGTTCGACAAGGTGGTGGACATCGACCAGTCGCCGATCGGCCGTACCCCGCGCTCGAACCCGGCCACCTATACCGGCCTGTTCACGCCGCTGCGCGAACTGTTCGCACAGGTGCCCGAATCGCGTGCGCGCGGTTATTCGCCGGGGCGCTTCAGTTTCAACGTGCGTGGTGGCCGCTGCGAGGCCTGCCAGGGCGATGGCCTGATCAAGGTCGAGATGCACTTCCTGCCGGACGTGTACGTGCCCTGCGACGTCTGCCATGGCAAGCGCTACAACCGGGAAACGCTGGAGATCCTGTACAAGGGCTTCAACATCAACGACGTGCTGGAAATGACCGTCGAAGATGCGTTGAAGCTGTTCGAGCCGGTACCGTCCATCGCCCGCAAGCTGGAAACCCTGGTCGATGTCGGCCTGAGCTACATCAAGCTGGGGCAGAGCGCGACCACGCTGTCCGGTGGTGAAGCACAGCGCGTGAAGCTGTCCAAGGAGCTGTCGCGCCGCGATACCGGCCGCACCCTGTACATCCTCGACGAGCCGACCACCGGCCTGCACTTCCACGACATCGAGGCGCTGCTCGGCGTGCTGCACAAGCTGCGCGACGAGGGCAACACGGTGGTGGTGATCGAGCACAACCTGGACGTCATCAAGACTGCCGACTGGATCGTTGATCTGGGTCCAGAAGGCGGTCATCGCGGTGGCACCATCCTGGTGACCGGTACGCCGGAAGACGTCGCGGCATGCCCGGATTCGTACACCGGTCAGTTCCTCGCCCGGATGCTGCCGTCCACCAATGCGCGACCGGACCAGCCCGCCGCCGTGGCCAACAAGCCCGATGCGCGCCCGCCGCGCAAGGTGAAGCCCGAGAAGCCGGCAAAGAAGGCAGCGGCCGCCAAGAGCACCGGCAAGGCCAGCAAGACCGCCGCGCCCGGCGGCACCAAGAAGAAAAAGGACGCCTGATGAGCAGCGAACACAAGATCCTGGCCCGCATTCCGATCAGCGTGCGCTGGCGTGACATGGACAGCATGGGCCACGTCAACAACGCCAAGTACATCTCCTACCTGGAAGAGGCGCGCGTGCGCTGGATGCTGGGCGTGGAAGGCGTGTCGATGACCGACCGCATCGCACCGGTGGTGGCTGCCACCAACGTCAACTACCGGTTGCCGATCGTGTGGCCCAACGACATCCTGGTCGAGCTGTTCGTCGAGCGTCTGGGCAACAGCAGCGTGACCATCGGTCATCGCATCGTCGACCAGCAGGACGAGTCGAGGCTGTATTCGGACGGCAACGTGGTGGTGGTGTGGATGGACACGCAGACCGGCAAGAGCGCGCCGCTGCCGGATGCGATCCGCAACGCGTCGAGCTGACACATCTGGTAGATGCCGACCTTGGTCGGCACCGGCCCGCCGGGCATGGCCCGGCGCTACCGTTCCACATCAAAGGACTGACATGATCCACCAGACTGAACTGCGCGACCTGCTGCCCGGCATGGTCCCCTTCCCCGCCGACGTATTCCCCGATGACCAGGCCTGGCTTGGCCAGCACCTGCTGCCGCTGCTGAAGATCGACCTCGGGGTGCTGCGCCCGGAACTGGCCGGCCAGGCCGCGACCCTGCTGTGTCCGATCGAGCCCTATGAAGGCTGCATCGGCGAAGCCACCGAAGAACACCACAACGCGTTCACCGGCACCAACTGGGTCGCCTTTGAATTGACCGCCGATAACCGCATGCGTTTTCTCGGCGACGAGGGCTACTTCATCGGCGACCAGGTGCAGGACAACGACGCGCTGGAGCACATCACGGAGATGCGTGAGAGCTACAGCAAGGCACACGCGTACTTCCAGCAGCATGGACGCCTGGCCAGCTATTCGCGCTATGGCGATGGCGAACCTGGCGAGCAGGCCTACCTTGATGTGCTGGGTGGGCAGATCTCGACCGGCAACTGGATTGAAACCGCGGAGATTCCTGCTGCCTTCGCGCTGGAGTTCACCGAGGCGGCCGACGACCGCCATGCGCCGGACGATGCCGAGTGCGCGATCATCACCCGTGATGGCAGGAAATTCTTCGCCGTGGCCGAAGTCGCCGGCTACAACTGGTGCGCCACTGGTGCCGATGCGATCGTGATGCTGTACGAGCCGGAAAGCCGGACGGTGCTGTTCTCGTACGACTGGTCGTAAGCCTCGCCGGGCATGGCCCGGCGGAACGGGTGCCGCGTTACGGCGCGGCCTTGCGCACGGTCAGCGTCGCATTCGCTTCATCACCGCCCTCCATCTGCAGGCGCAGCGGCACGGTCTGTCCCTCCTTCAGCGCACCCTTGCCATCCATCAGCATCAGGTGCAGGCCGCCGGGTTTCAGCTCGGCACGCGCGCCCGGCGCCAGCGGCAGGCGTTCGATCGCACGCATCCGGCTGATGCCGTCCACCACCGTGGTTTCGTGCAATGACACATCACCGAATGCGGCGCTGCTGGCACCGGTGATGGTCACGGCCTTGCTGCAGCCGTTGCGGATTGTCCCGTAGCCGGCGGTCATCGGCATCGCCGGATTCGGCGGCATCCGCGCCCAGCCCTGCTCCACCGTCACGCAGCTCTGTTCGGCCGCCGACGCCGATGCTGCAAGCGCACACAGCACGAACAGTACGCCAACGCATGGTTTGGTTATCATCGCCCAGGTTCCTTCTTCGCAACGAGACCCGCAGCATGACGACGCTCATCGAGGTGATCAACCATGGCCCCATCCGCGAACTGCGGCTGGCGCGGCCGCCGGTCAATGCCCTGGACACCGAGCTGTGCCGGCAGTTGATCCATGCCATCGAACTGGCGATGGCCGAGGACGCGCACGGCATCGTGCTGTCCGGCAGCGAGCGTATCTTCACCGGCGGCATGGACGTGCCGCACCTGCTCTCGCATGGCGATGACAAGCACAAGCTGCTGGACACCTGGAACGCGTTCTTCGGCGCGGTACGCACGCTTGCCGAGAGCCGCATCCCGGTGGTTGCGGCGATCACCGGCCATGCACCGGCTGGCGGCTGCGTGCTGGCCCTGTGCTGCGACTACCGGGTGATGGCACGCAGTGCCGATCCGGCGCGCCCGTACGCCATCGGCCTGAACGAAGTGCAGGTCGGCCTGATCGCACCGGAAGGAATCCAGCGCCTGTTGCGCCGGGCGGTGGGCGCGCACCGCTCCAGCGTCCTGCTGGCCACCGGCGCACTGGTCCCCGCCGAACAGGCTCTGCAGATCGGCCTGGTCGATGAACTGGTTGATGGCGAGCTGGTGACTGCCCGTGCGGTGGCCTGGCTGCAGGACCTGCTGAAGCAGCCGCGGCAGCCGATGCTGCTGACCCGGGCCATCGCCCGCGCCGAACTGCACGATGCCCTGCACCCGGACCTGATCCAGCTCGACCGCTTCGTCGAGGCCTGGTTCGCCCCGGATGCGCAGAACGCGCTGCAGGCACTTGCCGCCCGACTGGGTAAATAACGCTGCCGGGCTGCTGCCCGGCACCCGCAGAAACCAAAGCAACCACCGCGGATCCGTCTGCGGATTGCGGGGAGGCCGGAACAGGCGGGACACGCCGTAAACCCATCCTTGGGGGCTCGTAGGCGCCCTCCATGGCGCCTGCGGTCCCGCCTGTCCCGGCCTCCCCGCCTCGGACACTTCGTCGCACGCCCTTCGTAAAGCCGAGCCATGCTCGGCTGCAGGGGTGGCGGCATGTGGAAAACGGGAATGAGGGGGCCGTGCGCACCGGTATAATCGAGCCCTCTTTCATCGCTGTGGCCGCCCCCTTGAACGACACGCCCGAACCCGTCGTCTCCGAGCTGATCGATCTGCTCACCCTGGAGCGGCTGGAGGACAACCTGTTCCGCGGCCAGAGCCGCGACATCGGTACCAAGTACGTGTTCGGCGGACAGGTGCTGGGCCAGGCGCTGGCAGCCGCCCAGGCCACGGTCGACAACGGTCGCCATGTGCATTCGCTGCATGCCTATTTCCTGCGCGCCGGCAACATCGACCATCCGATCGTCTACGACGTCGACCGTACCCGCGACGGCGGCAGCTTCTCGGTACGCCGGGTGACCGCGATCCAGCACGGCAAGGTGATCTTCTTCTGCGCGGCCTCGTTCCAGCAGGCCGAATCCGGTGCCGAGCACCAGCACAAGATGCCTGAAGTGCCGCAACCGGAAGACATCGAACCGAACCGCCCGCTGCCGGCGGAGGTGCTGGAACGCCTGCCGATCAAGGTGCAGCGCTGGCTGTCGCGCGGCGGTCCGTTCGAGTTCCGCCATGTGTATCCGCGCGACAGCCAGCGCTGCACCTTGATCGGC
>NZ_WKEE01000063.1:0-29388 GCF_021605635.1 Stenotrophomonas sp. PA-6-5C | reverse complement strand
CCCCTGACGGTTTCCGTGTGCGTCCACCACGGAAAACAAAGAGAAAATCAAAAGCAACAGCGGGTCGCTCCGCTCGTTTCTCTCGATCATCTTTCCCGTGGATCCACATCCATCAGATCGCAAACAAAAAGAGCCGAGCATCGGCTCGGCTCTACATGATCTCCAGCCATCCACGCATGGCGTGGATCTGCCGTGTCGACCAAGGTCGACACCCACAAACAGCAGCACAGACCGCCGTTCCAACAGAATAGGGAAACTGTCGAAGGCGGGGTGGTGTCGGGTTGCGGGGTGTCCGCGCCATGGATGGCGCGGCCAAGCCTACAAGGACGTACTTGCGGCGTCCCCGCAACCCGACACCACCCCGCCAACCCACGGATATCTCGCCTTTGACGTTGACGTTGCCGGCCAGCGGCCGGCACTACCACCGCGGGTGCAGGGCCGCAGGCCCTGCAGGACATCCTCAGCTGCGCATGCCTACGCCGCGCTTCAACAACCACAGCGCCAGCGCCGTCAGCACCACCACGAAACCGATCATCAGCGCATACGCCACCACCACCGGCACATCGCTGCTGCCCAGCAGGCCATAGCGGAACGCGTTGACCATGTAGAAGATCGGGTTCGCGTGCGTGGCCGCCTCCGCCCATGGCGGCAGCAGCTTCACCGAATAGAACACGCCGCCCAGGTAGGTCAGCGGGGTCAGGATGAAGGTCGGCACGATTGCCACGTCATCGAACTTCTTCGCATACACCGCGTTGATGAAGCCGGCCAGCGAGAAGATCGTCGCGCCCAGGATCACCGTGGTCAGGGTCACCAGCGGATGCGGAATGCGCACCGGGGTGAAGAACATCGCGATGATCAGCACGATCACGCCGACCATCAGCCCGCGCAGCACTGCACCGGCCACGTAACCCCACAGGATCACCCAGTTCGGCATCGGGCTGACCAGCAGCTCTTCGACGTGGCGGCCGAACTTGGCGCCGAAGAACGACGAACTGATGTTGCCGTAACTGTTCTGGATCACGCTCATCATCACCAGGCCCGGCACGATGAACTGCATGTAGGTGTAGCCGCCCATGTCGCCCACGCGCGAACCGATCAGGCCGCCGAAGATCAGGAAGTACAGGGTCATGGTGATCGCCGGCGGCACCAGGGTCTGGCCCCAGATGCGCATGATGCGGGCGACTTCGCGGCGCACGATGGTCATCAGTGCGATGCGGTTGCGCTGGCCGTCGGTCAGGACCGGGGTCGGGGTGCTGCTCATGCGGACGTCTCCTGGTTGCCGGTGAGGCGCACGAACAGTTCCTCCAGGCGGTTGCTCTTGGTACGCATCGAACGCACGCGGATGCCCGCTGCGTTCAGTGCCTCGAACACGCGGTTCAGATCCATCGCGCGCGGCATGTCGATGTCCAGCGTGTGGCTGTCGGTAGCGATCAGGGTCGCACCCTCGATCACCGGCAGCTGCGCGGGCAGGGCGCCGTCGATGTCGAGCAGGAAGCCTTCCACATCAAGCTTGGCCAGCAGTTCGCGCATCGGGCCCTGGGTGACGATCTGGCCGTGGTCGATGATGGCCAGGTTGCGGCACAGGTGCTCGGCCTCTTCCAGGTAGTGGGTGGTGAGGATGATCGTGGTGCCGGCGGCGTTGATCTCCTTCAGCACGCGCCACATGTCGCGGCGGATCTCGATATCCACGCCGGCAGTCGGTTCGTCCAGGATCAGCAGGCGCGGCCGGGTCATCATCGCGCGGGCGATCATCAGCCGGCGCTTCATGCCACCGGACAGGGTGCGGCTCATCACCTGCGCCTTCTCCCACAGGTGGGCGCGCTTGAGCTCGACCTCGGCCATCTGCTCGGCTTCCGCGCGCGGCACGCCGTAGAAGCCGGCGTAGTTCACGAGGATGTCGAAGGGCTTTTCGAACAGGTTGAAGTTGATCTCCTGCGGCACCAGCCCGATCAGGCGCATGGTGGCGCTGCGGTTGCGCACCAGGTCGCTGCCGAACACCTCCACCTGGCCCTCGCTGAGGTTGACCAGGGAACTGATGATGCCGATCAGGGTGGACTTGCCGGCACCGTTCGGGCCCAGCAGGGCGAAGAAGTCGCCCGGGGCCACTTCCAGCGAGACCCCTTTCAGGGCCTGGGTGCCGTTGTCATAGGTTTTACGCAGGTCGCGCACGCGCAGGGCGGGCGCCGTATCGTTCAGGGAAGCCAAGCTCGAAGCCTTCGCGCCCATGGGCTGGCGCTGGAGAGGGGCGGGGAAGGTCTATTATAGAAGACCCCGAGGGCTTGCCCCGGCTACACACTGTCCCGAAAAGTCGTGCCTGTCCAATTCCCCATCAAACTGGTCGACCGCCGCATGCTGGCGCCCTCCATCGGCCATTACCAGTTCGTGCGTGACGACGGCCAGCCGCTGGATTTCCAGCCCGGCCAGTTCATCCAGGTCCATTTCAGCTACGCCGATGGCACCGAAACCAAGCGCAGCTATTCGCTGGCGACCATCCACGATCACGCGCTGGGCCCGGGCGAGGCGGTGGATATCGCGGTCAGCTTCGTCCCCGGCGGCGCCGCCACGGCGCTGTTCGAGGCGCTGGACATTGGCGGCCAGGTCAGCGCGTCCGGCCCCTACGGCCGGTTCTGCCTGAATCCGGGCGACCACAACGGCCGCTACCTGCTGATCGCCACCGGTACCGGCGTCACCCCGTACCGCTCGATGTTGCCATTGCTGGCAACGGCGATGGCCGAGCGCGGGGTGCAGGTGGTCCTGCTGCAGGGTGCACGCAGCCCGGGCGAGCTGCTGTACAGCGAAGACTTCTACAGCTTCGCCGAAAATCACCCGAACTTCCGTTATGTGCCTTGCCTGTCGCGGGAACTGCCCGAGCAGCCGCACCCGGATGTACACCATGGCTACGTGCAGCAGGCCCTGGCGGAGTTCACGCCGGACCCGGCCACCGACATCGCCTACCTGTGCGGCAACCCGGACATGGTCGACGCTTGTGCCGAAGCGCTGAAGGCGGCGGGCCTGGGCAATCCGCAGATCCGCCGCGAGAAGTACGTCAGCAGCAAGTAAGCCCAGGTAGTGCCGGCCGCTGGCCGGCAACCTCATGGACGCACGAAGCCCTCATCGGAGGCGGCATCACGCCGCCCCCGGACCATGCCTCAGTACGGCACCCACGCATCGCGCCAGGCCGAACCCACGCCCGGCCGGTACGCTTCGGCATTGACGTTGCACCACGCGCCTTCCGGGAACGGGCGACAGGCGTACAGCTTGCCGTCGCTGCTCTTCACCACGGTCTGCCCGGGCACGTAGCTGCCGATGCCGGCCGGATACACATGGTCGAAGTCACCGCCGGGCGACGGCGTGCCCGGGTCCGGCACCTTCGTGTCCAACTGGAAGCGGTTGCCGTCCTTCAGGTACACGCGGTTGTCGGTGGCCGAGGCGGTCGGCGTGATCGCGCCGCTGCTGAGCACCCCCACGCGCGCATGCTGGGCACTGGCGTTGACCTTGCGGGCCAGCGCCAGCGGCCACTGCGCTGGCGCAGTCTGGCCTGCGGCCAGCGTGGCTTCCACACGTTCCACGTCGTTGCCGTTGGCATTGAACACACGCAGCGCCAGGGTGGTGCCGACCGGCAGTTCGGTACGCGCGGTGACCGGCCCGGCATCCTGCCACTGCGGTACCGGCGTGGTACCACCGCCGCCTTCAAAGCGCACGTCCATGCAGGTGTAGAACGCTTCGGTCGAATCCGAGCGCTGCCAGGTGTTGTAGATCACATGCTGGCCGCTGCGCTGCGGCAGCGTGCACTGCAGCTTGTAGGTGCCATCGGCCGACAGCGGTGTGTTGCCCAGCGAGCAGAATTCCTGCAGGTCGGCCCAGCGCAGCGGGCTGCCGGGTTGCCAGCCGGCGCGGGTGACGAAGAACTTCCAGTCGCGCGTGGCATGCGGGGCGGTGGCCTTGAACACGAAGGTGAACCTGCCGTTCGCATCGGGCTGGATCGGCGTGGTCTGCCAGTCGCTGCGATCCAGGTCCAGGCCGCGGAAAGTAGGGTTGTTGCCGCTGCACAGCTTGCCGTCGGGCACCACGGCTTGGTGGTTGCCGTTGGCGTTGGCCTGGTTGATGCCGTTCCAGTCGTAGAACGCCTGCGAGCCGGCCACTGCTTTGGCGGCCGCGCAGGCCGGGTTGGTGGGGTTTTCCGGGTTGCCCTGGAAGCAGGCATAAACGCGGCTGACCGGGGTGATCATCGTGCCGTGTGCGGCCGCGTTGCCGGCAACGCCAACACCGGCGCCAACGAAGACGGTAGCCAGCAGCAAGGGGGTATATCGCAGAGACATGGCGCATCCTTGTGGTCGTCGAAGAGAGCGGTGACCGCAGCACCCGCGCTGTGCCACGCGACGGACAATGAGCGGTACCGCCGCGAGTATCGAGCGGCAATGCACAGCGGGAAACCACGTCAACACCGATCCGTGACTACGTGTGTGAAGCCCTTCCCGCAGGCTTCACGCCACACTGAACGAATGCGTTGGTGGTCACGCCTGCAGCGCGGCAACGATCACGTTCGCGCGCACCGTCATGACCGTTGATTACCGACCCGATCCACCTGGCACGAAAAGCATCCATGCCCTGCGTTGTGCAGTTGCACGAAGGCGACCGTTGTATCGGCGAACAGCCGGTCCAGGTGCGCGGCAACCTCGGTGCCCTGGCAGACCAGGCCGCTCAGCATGAAGTCCTCGCTGTCATAGGCACGCACTGAAATCAGCCGACGGTGCACGTAGGCAGGTACCACGCCTGCCGGCAACACGCAGCGGCTGGCACCGCGCTGCACGAAGATCGGGCCCGACGCGCGGTAGGGCGACTGCGAGGCCAGGTGTGTGTATGGCAGCAGAAGCAGTTCCGCACCCGCAGGCGCGTCGGTCAGGCTGACCCTGCAGGGGTAGCCACCACTGTCGCCTGCGCGTCGCCGCACGATTCCCCGTGCGGCCAAGGCGTCGTCGCTGGATCCGAAAAGCGCTTCGAACGGCTGGTGGTCGATGCCACTGAGGTACCACGAATGCATGGAGTGTCTCCCGGTTTTCCGCGCATTCTGTCGGCGCCATGGGCCGCGTGCTCGCCATTTTCCGCCACCGGATTCGATGGCTCGCCTGCCCCTGCCCAGGTGCGACGGTCCGTGCGGCCGCCGCAAGGCGCTAAGATGCGCGCGCCGCCCTTCATGCAGCGCCGCATGTCCCTGGATTTCCCCACCGTTGCCGTGCTTGGCTTCCTGCTCTGCGTGGGCATCGCGCTGGGGTTCTCGTTGCTGCTGGTGGTGCTGCGCGGGCAACCGGTGCTGCGGCTGTGGACGCTCAGCCTGTGGGCCCTGACCCTGGGCGTGACCCTGCTCGCGCTGCGCCCCTACCTGCCGCAGGTGCCGGCGATTCTGGCCGGCAACGCGGCGATGGCCGCCTGCGCGGTGCTGCTGCTGCGTGGCATGGCCCTGCATCTGGACCAACCCCTGCCGGTGTGGCGACCGCTGTTGCTGGTGGCCGCGTTCATGGCCGGCATCTTCCTGTTCCTGGTGCCGTGGCCGAACCTGGTGGTGCGCCTGCATGTATTCAGTGTGTTCGCTGCGCTCATCGACGGCTGGATCGCCTGGCTGCTGCTGCGCCACGCCCCGCCACAGCAGCGCACCAGCTGCAGGCTGGCCGCTGCGGTATTCCTCGCCGAGGGCCTGCTGTACGTGGTGCGCCTGTTCCTGCCCGTGGCTGCCGGCGCCGGCGAGGACATCATGCGCACCGGCACGCCGATGTTCGTGACCTACCTGGCTGGGGTGATGCTGGAGCTGGCCCGTTGTTTCGCACTGGTGCTGCTGCTGGTCGAACGCATGTTGGTGGAACTGCGCAGGGCTGCACGGATCGATGGTCTCACCGGCCTGCTCAATCGCAGCGCGGCACTGGCGGATGGGCAGCTGCAGCTGGAACAGGCGCGCCGGCACGGTACGCCGTTGGCGCTGCTGTTGCTGGATGTGGATCATTTCAAACAGGTCAACGATCGCTGGGGCCACCTCGCGGGTGACCAGGTGCTGCAGCATTTCACCGGGGTGCTGCAGCGCTGCGCGATCGGCCGCGTGCATCTGCTCAGCCGCTATGGGGGCGAGGAGTTCCTGTTGCTGCTGCCAGGCAGCAACGGCAACGAGGCGACAGCGCTGGCCGACGCGATCCGCCACGGGCTGCAGCAGCGTCCGGCCCTGCTCGAAACAGGCCCGGTGGCGGTGACCGCCAGCATCGGGCTGGTGCTGGACGACGGCCGGACCGATCTTTCCGGCCTGATCGCGCTGGCCGACAGCGCCCTGTATCGGGCCAAGGCCGAGGGCCGCAATCGCCTGGTGGCGGTGCCGATGCCGGTCTAGGACATCCGCCTGTCGCCGCCAGCGCCCGGCGCGTGTAAGTTGGGTCACATCTGTTTGGTCACATCTGCCGCGGCACACCGTCGTGGTGGACAGGAACATTCCCAGGGGAATCACGCACGATGCAACGACACCATTTCGCGCGGGCCGGATTGCTGGCCAGCATGCTGATTGCCGGCTGCAGCGCACCGCCGCAGGCAGGGTCCGACGGCGCAGGCGATTCGCCCAGCCGCCGCTACGGCCAGATCGATTTCCGTCCCTGCACGCTGGCCACTGAAGGCGCCAGCGCCAACGTCGAGGCGCAGTGCGCTACGTTCCAGGTGCCGGAAGACCGGTCCCGTCCGGATGGCCGCAGGATCGACCTGCGCGTGGCCTGGCTGGAGTCTGGCAACAGCGGTTCCGGTCTGCCAGATCCGGTGTTCTTCCTGGCTGGCGGCCCCGGCCAGGCGGCCAGCGAGGTGGCCGTCATCGTCGATACAGCACTGCGCCAGGTGCGCAAGCAGCGCGACATCTTCCTGATCGACCAGCGCGGCACCGGCGGCTCCAATCCGCTCAGCTGCCTGGGCGCGGATGGCAAGGAGCTGCCGATGGATGAAGACGCTGCGCCCAGCGAAGCGCTGCTGCGCGAGTACGCCGAACGCTGCGCTGCGTCGCTGAAGGGCCGTGCCGACCCGCGCTTCTATACCACCGCCGAGGCCGTCGCCGATCTGGACGCGGTACGCCAGGCGCTGGGCGCCGACACGCTCAACCTGGTCGGTGGCTCGTACGGCACGCGCGTTGCCCAGCGCTACGCCGCAGCCTATCCGCAGCACACACGCAGCATCGTGATCGATGGCGTGGTACCGAACGATCTGGTGGTAGGGGGTGAGTTCGCCAATACCTTCGACAACGCCATTACCCTGCAGTCGGCGCAGTGCCGCAAGGATGTTGCCTGCAGCAAGCGCTTCCCGGTCGATACCCGCGCACAGCTGCGCAGCGTTGCGGACACCCTGCGCCGCACGCCGGTTACCGTCGAGTACCGCGATCCGGGCACGAATGCGCCGCGCAAGGATGTACTGACCCCGGACAGCGTGGTCGGCCTGGCGTTCGCCTTCTCCTACGTGCCGCAGTATTCCTCGCTGCTGCCACTGGTGCTGGACGAGGCCGCGCAGGGGCGTTACGCGCCACTGGCCTCGCTGGTACGCGGTGCGACCCGCAGCATGGATTTCCAGATCAACCGCGGCATGCAGTGGTCGGTGATCTGCAGCGAAGATGCACCGCGCTACCAGGCGCCGGCGGAAAGCGAAGATGCGTTGTTCGGACCGGAAGCGGCGCGTGCGTTCTTTGCCGCCTGCCCGGTGTGGCCGCACCAGTCGGCGCCGGCTGATGCGGCAGTGCCACTGCGCAGCGATCTGCCGGTGCTGCTGCTGTCCGGCGAGCTGGACCCGGTGACGCCGCCGCGTTACGCCGAACAGGTGCTCAAGGGGCTGCCGAAGGGTCGTGCGCTGGTTGCCCGCGGGCAAGGCCACGGCACCCTGACCGCCGGTTGCATGCCGCGCCTGCTCGGCCAGTTCATCGACACCACCGATGCCAAGGCGCTGGATGCCAGCTGCCTGGACACGCTGAGCTACGTGCCGGCGTTCACCTCGTTCAACGGATGGGCCCCATGATCGTCGCCGACAACCTGCACAAGGCCTTCAACACCCGCACCGGCCGTATCCAGGCGGTGGCCGATGTCGGCTTCCGCGCCGAGGATGGCCACATCACCGGCCTGCTCGGGCCGAACGGCGCCGGCAAGACCACCACCATGCGCATGCTGTACACGCTGATGACGCCGGATGAAGGCAGCATCACCGTCGATGGCATCGATGCCGCCCGCGATCCGGTGGAAGTACGTCGCCATCTCGGCGTGCTGCCCGACGCGCGTGGCGTCTACAAGCGGCTGACCGCGCGCGAGAACATCGCTTACTTCGGCGAACTGCATGGCCTGTCCGCGTCGCGCATCCGCGAACGCATCGAAGTGCTGTCGCATGCGCTGGACATGGCTGACATCCTCGACCGCCAGACCGATGGCTTCTCGCAGGGCCAGCGCACCAAGACCGCCATTGCCCGCGCGTTGGTGCACGACCCGCGCAACGTGATCCTCGACGAACCCACCAACGGCCTGGACGTGATGACCACCCGCGCACTTCGCCGCTTCCTGCTGGGCCTGCGCGAGGAAGGGCGCTGCGTGATCCTGTCCAGCCACATCATGCAGGAGGTCGGTGCGTTGTGTGACCACATCGTGATCATTGCCAAGGGCACGGTGATGGCCGCCGGCAGTGCCGATGAACTGCGTGCGCAGTCCGGCGAACCCAACCTGGAAGATGCGTTCGTGAAACTGATCGGCAGCGAAGAGGGCCTGCACGCATGAGCATGATGTCGACCATGATGACGGTGATGCGCAAGGAACTGCGCGACCTCTCGCGTGACCGCCGCACCCTGATGCTGACCCTGCTGTTTGGTCCCTTGCTGTATCCGCTGCTGATCCTGGGCATGGGCAAGCTGGCCGAAAGCCGTGTGCGCATCCAGATTGAGCAGCCACTGCAGATCCCGACCATCGGTGCCGAGAATGCGCCGAACCTGGTGGTTTTCCTGGCTGCGCAGGGGTTGAACACCGCGCCGGCGCCGAAGGATCTGGCCGAGGCGATCCGCTCGCAGGAGATCGACGTCGCGCTGCGCATCAGCCCCGATTTCAGCAAGGACTGGGCCGACGGCAAGCCCGCACTGGTGGAGGTGATCCGTGACAGTACCCGGCGCGCCGCCGAGGTACCCAGCGCCCGCCTGCAGGCGGCCCTGGCGACCTACAACGGCCAGGTCGGTGCGCTGCGGTTGATGGCACGTGGCGTCGACGCACAGGTGGCGCGGCCGCTGGAGGTGGCCACCCAGGACATGGCCAGCGCCGAGGCCAAGCGCGGCATGATGCTGTCGATGCTGCTGCCGGTACTGCTGACGCTGACCTCGTTCATTGGTGGCGCCTACCTGGTGATGGATGCCACCGCCGGTGAGCGCGAGCGGCAATCGCTGGAGCCGCTGCTGGCGACCCCGGGTTCACGCAGTGCCATCGTCAGCGGCAAGATCGCCGCGGCCTGCGTGGTCGGCTTCGCCTCGTTGCTGCTGACGTTGATCGCGTTCAAGGCCAGTGCGCAGATCGCGCCCGGCAATGTCGGCCGGCAGCTCAACATGAACATCGTCTCGATGTTGCAGATGCTGCTGGTGATGGTGCCGATGCTGCTGATCGGCACCTCGCTGCTGACCTTCCTCTCGGCCGCGGCCAAGAGCATGAAGGAAGCGCAGAGCCACATGACCTGGCTGGTGCTGCTGCCGATGCTGCCCGGCTACGCGCTGATGGCCTACCCGGTGAAGAGCGAGCTGTGGCAGTACGCAGTGCCGTTCCTGTCGCAGAACCAGATGCTGTTGAAGGTGATCCGCCACGAGGCGATCAGCCCGACCATCTGGGCGGTCTACCTCGGCGCAAGCCTGGGTCTGGCCGCAGTGCTGTGGTTCGCTGCGGTGCGCCGTTACCACAACGAACGGCTGGCGATTTCCGGCTGAGCGTAACCGGTAGCGCCGGGCCATGCCCGGCGGATGCAGAACGAGGCCCGGTCATCCCGGGCCTCGTTCATTTCAGCGCAGTGAGGCGTTTCCTTCCCCATACCGTGCCGGCGTCACTCCCATCTCGCGCTTGAACACGGCGATGAAGGAACTGGGCGTGTCGTAGCCCAATGACAGTGCGACGGTGGTGACCGGTTCGCCGGCCAGCAATCGCGGCAACGCCAGCAGCACGCGCAGGCGCTGTCGCCAGTGGGTCAGGGTCATGTTGGTCTCGGCCTGCCAGCGGCGGGCGAGGCTGCGACTGGACAGGCCGCTCGCCGCGCCCCAGTCCTCGACGGTGCGGGTGTCATGCGGCGCGCGCGCCAGGGCCGAGGCGATGCGGCGTAGACGGCGGTCGCTTGGCTGTTGCAGGGCCAGCGGCAAGGGCGTGCCGGCGGCGATCTCATCGATGATCACCCCGGCCAGGCGCTGCTGCACCGCATCCAACGCCTGCCCGGACCACTGCAGTGCCCGCGGCACCGCCACCTGCAGCAGGTCGCTGGGCTGGAAGATGCGTGGTGTGGTGGGCAAGCCCGCGCAGGCTTCCCTTCCGAAGTACAGGCTCCAGCCATCGAAGCTGCCGATGCTGGAAAGCGCATGCGGGTGCTGCGGCGGAAGCCATGCCACGTGCCCCGCCGGAAGGAGCCAGTGGATGTCACCCGCCTCGATCCGCAACAGGCCGGTGTGGGCGCCCAGCAGTTGCCCGCGCGCGTGCTGATGACGGGCAGTGCGGCGCGAACCCGGCATCGCCAGCTGCGTGCCGAGCAGGGCTGGCCCCGCGCTGGCATCAGCCAGCGCAGGATCGATCAGGGGTGCCTGGAGTGTCTGTTCTGCCATATCCCTTGGCAGTTATACGGCAGAACGGTCGGAAGCGAGCGTCGACACTGGTCCTCCATTCCCCTGGAGCACGCCATGCAGCCCCACGACATCCTTCCCGATCATCAGAACGACGTGCAGGTGAACGGACTCACCGTGCGCAAGGGCAGTGTAGGCGCCTTCCTCGCCAGCGTCCGCGACTGGCAGGACCCGGCCAGTGATGCCGCCACCCGTGCCGCCGCCGAAGCCGATCTGCGCAGTCTGCTGCCCGGACTGCACGCACTGGGTCTGTTCCAGGTGCTGGCGGCACGCGATCCGGCGCTGCAACGGTTGATCGACGGCGCAGCCTGAAACGTACAAGGCCCGGACATGCCGGGCCTTGCTCCAGAACCACCGGGCGCGGCCCGGCGCTACCGCCTTGGGCATCAGCCGCCCGGTGCGAACACCAGCGTGCGGCGAGTGGTGACCGGGGCATTGACCGGCTCGAAGCGCCAGCGCTTGACTGCGGTGAGGGCTTCGCGATCGAAAACGCGCGAGGGCGTCGCGCGCAGCACGCGCGCGTTGGTCACCGAGCCGTCGGTGCCGACGGTGATTTCCACCAGCACTTCGCCGGAGGTGCCCGAACGCAGGGCTTCGGCCGGGTAACGCGGTGCCGGCGTGCTGACCGGGCGCAGGCTAGGGGCGGCGGCGGTCGCGGCCTGGCGGGCGGCGTTGGCCTGCTGGGCAGCGGCCTGCTGCTGCTTCTGCTCGGCATCGCGGCGCGCGGCGGCCTGGCGCTCGGCTTCCTGGCGCTCGCTGTCACGACGGGCAACATCCTGCTGCGCGGCAATCTGCTTGGCCGCCTCGGCTTCCTTGGCGCGCTGTTCGGTCAGGCGCTGCTGCTCGGCCAGCTGCCTGGTGCGGTCTTCAGCGTCCTTCTTGACCTTCTCGGTTTCGTCTTCGGTGCGCTTGGCCGCGATCTGTACGCCCTTGCTCAGGCCTTCTTTCAGGCGCGGCAGGGCCGGGGCCGAGGCGTCGACTTTTTCGATCAGGGCGACCAGCCGCTGCGCTTCGGTGAAGTCCTCGCGGCCCAGGTGCTGCTCGGCGGCGATCAGGGTGTAGGGCAGCAGGTCGGTCAGCGCGCTCTTCACCGAGGCATCGTCCGGGGTCTTGTCGCGCAGGGCCAGGTAGTACTCGATGGCGTTGTCGCCGGCCGGCGCGTACATGCGGTTCTCGCGCAGTGCCTGGCTGGCCGATTCGCGCAGCTGCTCGGTGCCCATCGACTGCACCTTGGCAGCCACGGCCGGTGCGGCTGGCGCTGCAGCGGCGGGGGCACCCTGCGCGGCCGGGGCCGGTGTTTCTTCCTTGCCCGAGCAGGCAGCCAGGGCCAAAGCCAGAGCGACCGGCAACCACCGGCGCGCGGCAGCGATCATTGCGACGTGCGACATCCTGCTCCCCTCTAAGAAGACGACGTTACGACAAACGTAGGCAAGCCTGCCGGGACTGGAGGTCCGGGCGCGGTCGATGACGTTTCCCGACGCCATCGCCGATGACGGCGAGGGTGCAATCTAGCATCCCGGCCTCACCTGCGCACAAGGGCAGGCGTAGCGGGCCGGTGGCGGCACTGGTACCGCCACCGGGATCGGGATCAATGTGCGGCGGACTTGCCGTGGCCTTCCGGCTTGTCGTGGCTGCCGGACATCAGCTTGTCGGTCCATGCGATGCCGATCGCCGACAGGATGAACACGCAGTGGATGATGGTCTGCCAGAGCACGCCGTCAGCCGTCAGCATCGAGCAGCGGGCCACGCCGATGTTGGCGGCAGCCACGCTCATCTGCTCCGGGGTGCACAGCGGGATGCCGCCCAGCGCGCCGGTGGCAATGAACGTCTTCAACAGGTGGATCGAGGAGATGCCGATGATCGCCATCGCCAGCTTCACCTTCAGCACGCTGGCGTTGACGTGGCTCAGCCATTCCGGCTGGTCCGGGTGGCCTTCCAGGCGCAGGCGCGAGACGAAGGTTTCATAGCCGCCGACGATCACCATCACCAGCAGGTTGGAGATCATCACCACATCGATCAGGCCCAGCACGATCAGCATGATCTGCTGCTCGCCCATCGACACCGAGTGCGAGATCAGGTGCCACAGTTCCTTGCCGAACAGGAACACGTAAACGCACTGGGCAACGATCAAACCCAGGTACAGCGGCAGCTGCAGCCAGCGGGTAGCGAAGATCAGGCTGGACAGCGGGGACAGTAGCGGACGGTTTGCACTCATGCGGAGGATGCTGCGTTTCGGGGGAGAGGCGAGGTTACCGGCCCGCCATGACGGTGCCAAGCCAACGCACGCACTAGACTTCAGGTTCCTTTCCGTACCCCAGAGCCGCCGCCATGATCGACCTGTATTACTGGCCTACCCCGAACGGCCACAAAGTGACCCTGCTGCTGGAAGAAGCTGGCCTGGAGTACCGCATTCATCCGGTCAACATCGGCTCGGGTGACCAGTTCAAGCCGGAATTCCTGGCCATTTCCCCCAACAACAAGATGCCGGCCATCGTCGACCACGCCCCGGCCGACGGCGGCGCCCCGCAGAGCGTGTTCGAGTCCGGCGCGATCCTGCTGTACCTGGCCGAGAAGACCGGCCGCTTCCTGCCGGCCGACCCGCGTGGTCGCGTCACCACCCTGGAATGGCTGTTCTGGCAGATGGCCGGGCTGGGCCCGATGAGCGGGCAGATGGGCCACTTCAATGTGTACGCGCCGGAGAAGATCCCGTACGCGATCGAGCGCTACGACAATGAAGTGCGCCGCCTGCACGGGGTGATGGACAAGCGCCTGGCCGAGCACGCCTTCCTGGCCGGCGAGGACTACACCATCGCCGACATGGCCAGCTACCCGTGGGTTGGCGCCTACGACAAGATCCCGGTCGACTTCGCCGCGTTCCCGCACCTCAAGCGCTGGCACCAGGCCATTGCCGACCGTCCGGCCACCCAGCGCGCCTATGCGCTGCGCACGCAGGTGAACCCGGACGCTGGCAAGCCGCTCAGCGACGAAGAGCGCAAGCACCTGTTCGGCAAGCGCTGACCCGGGACGGTGGCCCAAGGGTCGGATCCCTTTGCATCGCAAAGGGCTCTGACCCTTCAATAGCGCTGCCATGGGCAGAAGGTCATGCTGTCTTCCAGCACCGGCTTGGTTAGGATGGAGGCTGACCGTCCCGCGCCCGCCGCGGTGACGGACCTGCCGTTTGCCGGGATCCTCCATGCGCCATCTGTTCGCCTCGCTCGCCCTCATGCTCGCCACCAGTACCGTCGCCCACGCTGAAAAACTCACCCTGGAAGCCATCACCGGCCCGCTGCCGCTGTCCGGCCCGACCCTGATGAAGCCGAAGGTGGCGCCGGACGGCTCGCGCGTGACCTTCCTGCGCGGCAAGGACAGCGACCGCAACCAGCTGGACCTGTGGAGCTACGACATCGGCAGCGGTCAGACCCGCTTGCTGGTGGACTCGAAGGTGGTGCTGCCGGGTACCGAAACCCTCAGTGACGAAGAAAAGGCCCGCCGCGAGCGCCAGCGCATCGCCGCGATGACCGGCATCGTCGATTACCAGTGGTCGCCGGACGCGCAGCGCCTGCTGTTCCCGCTGGGCGGCGAGCTGTACCTGTACGACCTCAAGCAGGAAGGCAAGGCGGCAGTGCGCCAGCTGACCCACGGCGAAGGCTTTGCCACCGATGCCAAGCTGTCGCCCAAGGGCGGCTTCGTCAGCTTCATCCGCGGCCGCAACCTGTGGGTGATCGACCTGGCCAGTGGGAAGCAGATGCAGCTGACCGCTGATGGCAGCACGACCATCGGCAACGGTATCGCCGAATTCGTCGCCGACGAAGAGATGGATCGCCATACCGGTTACTGGTGGGCGCCGGACGATTCGGCCATCGCCTACGCCCGCATCGACGAAAGCCCGGTGCCGGTGCAGAAGCGCTACGAAGTCTATGCCGACCGCACCGATGTGATCGAACAGCGTTACCCGGCCGCGGGCGATGCCAACGTGCAGGTGAAGCTGGGTGTGATCTCGCCGGTGGAACAGGCGCAGACGCAGTGGATCGACCTCGGCAAGGAGCAGGACATCTACCTGGCCCGCGTCGACTGGCGCGATCCGCAGCACCTGAGTTTCCAGCGCCAGTCGCGCGACCAGAAGAAGCTGGACCTGGTGGAAGTCACCCTGGCCTCGAACCAGCAGCATGTGCTGGCCCACGAAACCAGCCCGACCTGGGTGCCGCTGCACAACAGCCTGCGTTTCCTCGACGACGGCAGCATCCTGTGGTCGTCCGAGCGCACGGGCTTCCAGCATCTGTACCGCATCGACAGCAAGGGCAAGGCCGCCGCGCTGACCCACGGCAACTGGTCGGTCGATGAACTGCTGGCGGTCGATGAAAAGGCCGGCCTGGCGTACTTCCGCGCCGGCATCGAATCGGCGCGCGAAAGCCAGATCTACGCCGTCCCGCTGCAGGGTGGCCAGCCGCAGCGCCTGTCGAAGGCGCCGGGCATGCACAGCGCCAGCTTCGCGCGCAACGCCAGCGTGTACGTGGACAGCTGGTCCAACAGCAGCACGCCGCCGCAGATCGAACTGTTCCGCGCCAATGGCGAGAAGATCGCCACCCTGGTCGAGAACGATCTGGCCGATCCCAACCATCCCTACGCGCGCTACCGCGAGGCGCAGCGCCCGGTCGAATTCGGCACGCTCACCGCTGCCGACGGCAGGACGCCGCTGAACTACAGCGTGATCAAGCCGGCCGGCTTCGATCCGGCCAAGCGCTACCCGGTGGCGGTGTACGTGTATGGCGGCCCGGCCAGCCAGACCGTCACCGACAGCTGGCCCGGCCGTGGCGACCATCTGTTCAACCAGTACCTTGCCCAGCAGGGCTACGTGGTGTTCTCGCTGGACAACCGCGGCACCCCGCGCCGTGGCCGTGACTTCGGTGGCGCGCTGTATGGCAAGCAGGGCACGGTGGAAGTGGCCGACCAGCTGCGTGGCGTGGCGTGGTTGAAGCAGCAGCCGTGGGTGGACCCGGCGCGCATCGGCGTGCAGGGCTGGTCCAACGGCGGTTACATGACCCTGATGCTGCTGGCCAAGGCGTCGGACAGCTACGCCTGCGGTGTGGCCGGCGCACCGGTGACCGACTGGGGCCTGTACGACAGCCACTACACCGAGCGCTACATGGACCTGCCGGCGCGCAACGATGCCGGCTACCGCGAAGCACGCGTGCTGACCCACATCGAGGGCCTGCGCTCGCCGCTGCTGCTGATCCACGGCATGGCCGACGACAATGTGCTGTTCACCAATTCCACCAGCCTGATGAGCGCGCTGCAGAAGCGTGGCCAGCCGTTTGAACTGATGACCTATCCGGGTGCCAAGCACGGCCTGTCCGGTGCCGACGCACTGCATCGCTACCGCGTTGCCGAAGCCTTCCTGGGACGTTGCCTGAAGCCTTGATCATCATCCGGGAAGGAGCCCGCCCATGACCCTGCCGCCGCCGATTCCTGCTCCCTCCAACCTGGCCTCCGGCTGGTGGTGCCGGCATTGGCGCTGGGCGATGCCGCTGGCGGTGCTGCTGTTCCTGGCCGCCCTCGGCGGTGCCATCGGCTGGAGTGTGCTGCGCTGGACCGAGGCCGCGCACGACAGTGCGCCGATGCGCGAGGCGATGCGTCGCGCCGGCTGCAGCGTCGAACTGGTGCAGGTGTTCGGTGAACCGCTGCAGGCCGGCACGCTGCCGCTGGGCAGCATGCAGACCGCCATCAACGGCGAGCGCGATGTCGGCCTGACCGTGGCGCTGGAAGGACCGCATGCGCATGGCCGCCTGTTCGTGAAGGGCACCCGCAGCGACGACGTGTGGGATTACCCGGTGATGTACGTGCTGGCCGAAGACAAGCAGACCTTCGACCTGAGCGCGCTGGATGATGCCGAGGCGGCCGGCGAATGCGAACTGCAGGAATGTCGCGCGCGCGGAGACTGTGCGCTGACGGTCGCGCTGTAGAGGGCGTGACCTCCGGGCGATTGTCGCCACCGTCATGAGCGCGTAGGGTGCGGGCAACCCTATCCTGGAGTGCTCCATGAAGCCGATCGCGCTTGCCATCGCCCTGGCCCTGACCGCCGCCCCGCTGCTGTCGGCCCCACCGGCCCTGGCCGCACCGGCCTCCAAGGCCTCTACGCCCGCCAGCCCGGCCTGGGTCGCGCGCAGCAACGCGCTGGCGCAGATCCTGCTGGATGCCCAGGGTCCGTTCCAGCCCGAGGAAACCGGCTTCTTCGGCGTGCCCGGCTACGACGACAAGGTCGCCGACCTCGGCCCGGACAACGACCAGCGCTACCGCGCCGCGATGGCCAAGGCCCGCGACGAGCTGAAGGCCAAGCTGGCCAGCGAGAAGGATCCCAACGTCCGCCAGGATCTGGAGATCATGATCGCCGCCGCCAACCAGAACATCGAAGGCAGCGAGCTCAACCAGAAGTACCTGCTGCCGTGGCGTGATGCGCCGCAGAGCGTGTTCAGCGGCCTCAACCTGCTGCTGTCCGACCAGGTGCCGGCCGAGCGCCGGGCCAAGGCGGTCGATCGCCTCAAGGCATACGCCGGCCTGCAGCCAGGCGGCACCGCGTTCACCACGCTGGCCCGCCAGCGCTACGAAGAGCGGTTGAAGGACAGCACGCTGCTGCAGCCGACGAAGATCGAAGTGCAGCAGTCGCTGGACAACGTCGAGACGTACATCACCGGTATCGAGTCGCTGCTGAAGAAATACCAGGTTGCTGGTGCCGACGAGGCGATGAAGGCGCTTGCCGCACAGATGAAGGAATACGCCGCATGGACCCGCAAGGAGGTGCTGCCGAAGGCACGTGCCGATGCGCGCCTGCCGGCCCCGCTGTACGCGTATCAGCTCAAGCAGGTCGGTATTGATATCGACCCGAAGCTGCTGATGCAGCGTGCGCAGCTGGAGTTCATGGAAACGCGCTCGGCGATGCGCCAGCTGGCGCCGCTGGTGGCGAAAGAAAAGGGCCTGAAGGTCAGTGACCCCAGCGACCCGGTGGCGGTGATCCGCGCGCTGAAGGGCGAGAAGATCGCCGATGACCAGCTTGAAGGCCATTACCGCAAGGTGATCGATGCCATCGATCCGCTGATCCGCGAACATCGCATTGTCGATGTGCCGCAGCGTGCGATGCAGATGCGCCTTGGCTCGGCCGCCGAAAGCGCTGCCAGCCCGGCACCGCACTTCCTGCCCGCGCCGCTGGTCAACAACACCGGGCAGCAGGGCACCTTCGTGCTGCCGCTGGGCAACCCGGCGGCCGGGGTGGGCGCGCAGTACGACGACTTCAACTTCGGTTCGGCGGCGTGGACGCTGAGCGCGCATGAAGGCCGCCCGGGCCACGAACTGCAGTTCACCGCGATGGTCGAGCGTGGCGTGTCGCTGGCGCGCACGATGTTCGCGTTCAATTCGGTGAACGTGGAAGGCTGGGCGCTGTACGCCGAAGCGGAGATGGTGCCGTACGAGCCGCTGGACGGGCAGATGATCGCGCTGCAGTTCCGTCTGCTGCGTGCCGCCCGCGCGATGCTGGACCCGATGCTCAACCTCGGCCTCACCGACCGTGCCAATGGCGAGCGCGTGCTGATCGAGCAGGTGGGTCTGTCAAAGGCGATGGCCACCCAGGAACTGGACCGCTACATGGTGCGCATGCCGGGCCAGGCGGGCAGCTATTTCTACGGCTACACCCGCATCCTCGAACTGCGCATGCAGACCGAGCTGGCACTGGGCGCGAAGTTCGACCGCCTGGCGTTCAACAACTTCCTGCTCGACCAGGGCCTGTTGCCGCCGGACCAGCTGGCCGAAGCGGTGAACCAGGTGTTCGTGCCGAAGTACCGGTAGCGCCGGGCCACGCCCGGCGAGCGCAGCGGAAGGGAAGAGACGCCGGGCATGGCCCGGCGCTACCCGCGTGACCCGTGCAGGTCACCGCTGCGGTTGCGGGGTGATCGTCTGCGTCGGCAGGCGTGCCGGCGGCGCCGGATTCGGCACCCAGATCGCCACGCCGGCCGCGCGTTTCTGCGTGGTCGGTATGCCGATGCCGACGCCACCGCCTACGTGCGAACCGAAACTGCCGGCACCCACCGACATGCCGACCGGTGAGCCACTGCTGCCCACGCCCATCAGGATCACGCCGTTGGCACCGAGCGCAGCCGCTTCGCGCTTCAGGCGAGCCACGGCGGCATCGGTCTGGCCCTGCGTGCCAAAGCCTACCGCCGACGACGACTCCAGCTGGGCGATTTCCTGCGAACCGGCGGGCGGCGTCGAATAGATCTGCACCTGGGCCGGATCGATCGGCGCACGGGCGCGGCCCAGCATGACCTTGGAGGTGCTGGCGCAACCGGCAACGGTCAGCAGCATGGCCGCCAAGGCGACCCAACGGATGTTCATGGCGTATACCCCTGTAGGACTGGTTCGGATCATCAGCCGGGCACTCTGAATCGGCGCCAACATCGGGGCTCGACCCATGGCCGCACGCTAGCACGGCGCCGGTGAGGTTGACGGCAACGGCGGTAGGCGGCGCTGCCGGGAACGGCTATGGTTGGGAGCAAGAACAACCACGGGAGCGCGCTATGGGTGTGATCAGTCTGTTGTGGGGCGTATTGGCCCTGTTGTGGATGATCCTGGCGTTGATACCGCTGCTGGGCTGGGGCAACTGGTTCCTGATCCCGTTTGCTGCGGTCGGCGCGATCATCGCCGCGCTCGGCATCCTGTTCACCCACCCCAGCAAGCGCGGCCGGGCCTGGACCGGGCTGATCCTGAACGGCATCGTGGTGGTGGTCGGCATCCTGCGCCTGGGGCTGGGCGGTGGCGTGATCTGAGCCGGTCCGGCCGGTGCGACAGGGCGTCGCAGTGACACGGCCGCTGGCCGGGCAGGGAGTAGAATGGGCGGCTGCGCGAGCCCCCCGCGTGCCTGTTGAACCGCGCCCTGCGCGGCTGCTCCCATGATCATTCGTTCCCGTCCCCACGGCTGGCAACTGCTGTACATCCTGCGTGGCTCCATCGTCCCGGCGATCGCGCCGAAGGTGCTGGCCATCCTCACCCTCTCCATCGCGGTCGCCGCGGTGGTGGAGCTGGCGCCGCCGGTCGGCATCGAGCGCGTCTCGGTCACCCCGTTCACCCTGCTCGGCCTGGTCCTGTCGATCTTCCTCAGCTTCCGCAACAGCGCCTGCTACGACCGCTGGTGGGAGGGCCGCAAGCTGTGGGGCCAGCTGGTGTTCGAATCGCGTTCGCTGGCGCGGCAGGTACAGGTACTGCTGGCGGACGATGCGCCACGCCGCCAGCGCATCAGCTACCTGACCACCGCTTTTGCCTATGCACTGGCCGCGCGCCTGCGTGCCCGCGACGTGGCGCTGGCCGCGGTGCCATGGCTGGACGAGGAGCAGCGCGGGCAGCTCGCCCAGCGCGAGAACGTGCCCGATGCGCTGCTGGCGATGATCGCCGCCGAATTGGCCCAGGCCCGTCGCGAAGGCACGCTCGATTCGATCCTCTACGTCCAGCTGGAAGAGCGCCTGCACGCGATGTCCTCGATCCAGGCCGGCTGCGAGCGCATCCTCACCACTCCGCTGCCGTTCGCCTACACCCTGCTGCTGCACCGCTGCGCGTGGATGTTCTGCGTGCTGCTGCCGTTCGGCCTGGCCAGTTCGCTGGGCTGGGCCACGCCGGTGCTGTCGGCGGTGCTGGCCTATGCCTTCTTCGGCCTGGACCAGCTGGGTGAAGAAATGGAAGACCCGTTCGGCCTGGAGCCGAACGACCTGCCGTTGGACGCGCTGGTGCGCACCATCGAGATCGACCAGCTTGATGCCCTCGGCGAACGCCCGTTGCCCGCACCCCTGCTGCCGCAGGGCTACCTGTTGCAATAGCCACTCCTCGGAGCCTGCCATGCCTCATCCCCATTACCGCCCGCGGCGCATGCGCCATGACGAATTCTCGCGCCGCCTGATGCGCGAGAACACGCTGACCACCGACGACCTGATCTATCCGGTGTTCGTGCACGAACCGGCTGGCCGCGTCGCGGTGCCGTCGATGCCGGGCGTGGAGCGGCTTTCGATCGAAGAACTGCTGAAGGTGGCCGAGGAAGCGCTGGAACTCGGCATCCCGGTGATCGATCTGTTCCCGGTGCTGGACGCCTCGCAGAAGTCGCTGGACGCTTCCGCGGCGTGGGCCGAAGACGGTCTGGCGCAGCGTGCGATCCGCGCGCTGAAGTCGCGTTTCCCGGAGCTGGGGGTGATGACCGACGTTGCCCTGGATCCGTACACCACGCACGGCCAGGACGGCATCATCGATGACAAGGGCTACGTGCTCAACGACATCACCGTCGAAGCGCTGGTCAAGCAGTCGCTGTCGCACGCCGAGGCGGGCGCGGACATCATTTCGCCTTCGGACATGATGGATGGCCGTATCGGTGCGATCCGTCGTGCGCTGGATGCCGACCACCATCTCAACGTGCGCATCATGGCCTACTCGGCCAAGTACGCCTCGGCGTTCTACGGCCCGTTCCGTGACGCGGTGGGCAGCGCAGCCAGCCTCGGCAAGGCCGACAAGAAGACCTACCAGATGGACCCGGCCAACGGTGACGAGGCGATGCGCGAGATCGCGCTGGACCTGGAGGAGGGCGCGGACATGGTGATGGTCAAGCCGGGCATGCCGTACCTGGACCTGGTGCGGCGGGTGAAGGAGACCTTCGGTGTGCCGACCTTCGCCTACCAGGTCAGCGGCGAGTACGCGATGATGAAGGCGGCGTTCGCCAACGGCTGGCTGGACGAGCGCGCCTGCGTGCTGGAATCGCTGCTGGGCTTCAAGCGCGCCGGCGCCGATGGCGTGCTGACCTATTTCGCGCCGCAGGTGGCGCGTTGGCTGCGCGAGCGCTGACAATAGCGCCCACGACGGGCGGAGGAACACGCGATGGGACCTGAAATGGGTTGGATGCAATGGTTGATCTGGGGCACCGGTACGCTGGTGTTCGGGGCCATCATCGTCGGCGTGTTCGTCGCTGCCTGGCGCGCCGCCCGGCGGCCGCCCGAGCAGCTTTCCGCCGCCGCCCAGGTTGCCCGCGAGCAGGCCGTGCCGGAGAGCGTGCAGGCCGAACTGGCCGCGCTGAACCGGCGCAAGGACAATGGCCAGCTCAGCGAAGTGGAATACGAGCAGCAGCGCGCGAAGGTGCTGTCGCGCTGATCTGATGTTCTGGTAGTCGCCAACCTTGGTTGGCGCGCCGTCCGGTGTGCCGACCAAGGTCGGCACCTGTCGGAAGGCGTCATCCACGCATGGCGTGGATCTACTGGTGGGGGCCAACCTTGGTTGGCGGTTCTGTTTCTGTGCCGACCAAGGTCGGCACCTACCGGAGGGGGCGGTCGGCCTCCACCGAACCATCATCCACGCATGGCGTGGATCTACCGCACGCACTCCGCCACTGCCACCACCTTCGGCACTGCCAGCCGGTACACGTCCACGCCACCGGCGCGTGGCGACTTCGCCGCGCTGCTGGCCACCATCATTTCGCCCGGCTTGGCGTTGTCGACGACCGGCGCGCCGGTCCAGCCGTTGGCCTGGTTGAACGACAACCCCAACGGCTGCAATGCAGCGCCCGTCCACGCGCAGCCGCTGGTCCAGACCTGCGCGGTGTCACCGCTGCCACGGCTGAAGGCCACCGCGCCCGCGCTGCCCAGCCAGTCGCCATCGGTTTCATCGGCAGCGCTGTTCAATGCCTGCAACGCCGTCGCCGGCCCGCGCGCGCCCTGCGCGTCCAGCGTGGCCTCGAACAGGTCCCAGCCGGCACCACGGCCCTGCTGACGGGCAAACAGCAGCTGCTGCCCGTCCGCGCTCAAGGCCGGGCCGCGCTCCTCATGGCGACCGCCATCGCCGGCCAACGGCTGCGGGGCGCCCACGCTGCCATCGGCGGCGATCGCCGCCCGGTACAGCGCCAGCCGGCCCTCACGACCTGCGGCGAACAGCAGCCAGCGGCCGTCGCGGCTGAAATACGGGTCGCGCACCTCGCCGGTCACCGCCAGCGGCAAGGCCCGCGCCTGCTGCCAGCGGCCATCGACCACGCGCGCCTGCCACAGCCCCCAGCCGGCGTCGCCACGGCGGGGGAAGACGATGCGCTGGCCATCGGCGCTGATCGTGGCCCGGCCCTCATCGGCGCGGGTGGAGACCACGCCCATGCCCTCGATGCCGTACTCGTTCAACGCCATCGCCACCGGGGCAGAGAGTAGACTGGCGGCGAGCACCAGCAGGGTCGGGGCGATACGCATCATCCAGGTCCATGCACGAAAGAGCACCAGTCTAGCCAGCTTGAGGATTCCATGACCGATCGTTACGCCGTCTTCGGACACCCCGTCGCCCACTCGAAGTCGCCGCAGATCCATGCTGCGTTCGGTCGCCAGGAAGGCATCTCCCTCGACTACCGCAGCATCGATCTCGCCCCGGACGCATTCCTGGCCGGGCTGGAGGCGTTCGCCGCCGAGGGCGGTGTCGGTGCCAACGTCACCTCACCGCACAAAGAAGCGGCATTCTCCGTGTGCACTACGCTGACCGCACGCGCGCGCCGCGCCGGCTCGGTCAACACCCTGCTGCGCAAGGGCGACCGCTGGCACGGTGACACCACCGATGGCATCGGCCTGGTGCGCGACCTCACCGACCGCCACGGCCTGGACCTGCGCGGCCGCCGCGTGCTGCTGCTGGGCGCCGGTGGATCGGCGCGCAGCGTTGCGCCGGCGCTGCTGGATGCCGGCATCACCGAACTGGTGGTGGTCAACCGCACGCCGGAACGCGCCGACGAACTGATCGATGCCATGGGCGAGCCGGGCCGCGCGCTCAGCCGCTACTGGGACGATCTGCGCGACCTCGGTGATTTCGAGCTGATCCTCAACGCCACCTCGGCCGGGCGCGATCGCGACGCCGAGTTCAAGCTGCCGCTGTCGCTGGTCAATTCGATGACCACGGCGGTCGACCTGAACTACGGCGAGGCCGCCATCGCGTTCCTGGCCTGGGCGCGCGCCGCGCAGTGCCGCAACACGGTCGATGGCCTGGGCATGCTGGTCGAGCAGGCGGCCGAGAGCTTCCTGCAGTGGCATGCCGTACGCCCGCAGACCGACGCGGTCTACCAGCAGCTGCGCGCCGGTGCCGGTGCCTTCGCTGGGCAGGACTGATCGATGGACAGCCAGGCTCTGATGGTCTCCCTGCTGACCATGGTCGGCGTGCGCCTGCCGGTGCTGATCGCCCTGTGCGTCGGCCTGGTCTGGGTGATGGGCGCGCCACGCGATCCGGCACGTACCGGCGCGCTGTCCGGCCTGCTGCTGTTGCTGGCGTCCAGCATGGGCAGCCTGCTGGCCAACCTGGTGCCGATGTGGATGGTCAGCCGGGGTGACTTCAGTGCGATCTCGCAGCTGAGCACCGTGCTGGGCGTGGTCCACTTCGGCCTGGCGATGCTCGATGCCGTCGGCACGGTACTGCTGGTCTGGGCATTGGTACGGCTGCTGCGGCAGCGCACTGCGACGCCCTGACCGCGATGGCGGCAGTGGCCGCGCCGGTGGCGTCGCGGGGCGCTCATCCAGCCATGGCGCGACGCGGCTGACCCTGTTCAGCGCCCGCGCCTCGGAGCCCGTGGCCGGCCATGCGACAATGGCCGGCCTGACCCCGCTACGGTAGTTCTGGCGTGACCGAAACCGTCGCCGCCCCACGCAAGCTCGATGACACCTTGAAGGACGCGATCCGCAAGGCGTACACGACGCTGCAGGCCAATACCCCCGGCTTCTCCACCCGCCGCTCGCAGAGCCAGATGATCGGCGTGGTGTCGCGTGCACTGTCCACCAGCGGCGGTGTGGGCGTGGTCGAGGCGCCGACCGGCGTGGGCAAGAGCCTGGGCTACCTGACCGCCGGCGTGCCGATTGCTCTGGCCAGCAAGAAGAAGCTGGTGATCAGCACCGGTACCGTGGCGCTGCAGTCGCAGCTGGTCGAGCGCGATATTCCGAACTTCCTCAAGGCCACTGGCCTGGAGGCGACCATCGCACTGGCCAAGGGCCGTACCCGCTACCTGTGCACGCGCAACGCCGCCGAAGCGCATGGCGAGGGCGCGCAGAACGGCATGTTCGAGGATGAGCAACCGCTGTTCGACCGGCCGCTGGCGCCGATCGAGATGGACATCGCCAAGCGCCTCACCGTGGCCTTCAGCAACGGCAGCTGGGACGGCGACATCGACAACGCACCGGAAACCATCAGCCCCGGCCTGCGCGGGCGCATCACCACGCCGGCCTCGGGCTGTGCGGGGCGACGCTGTGCGTACTCGGCGCAGTGCGCGGTGCTGCGTTCGCGCAACACCGTGCGCGACGCGCAGATCGTGGTCACCAACCACGCGCTGCTGCTGTCGGCGCTGTCCATTGGTGACAGCGACAACGGCCAGCCGATGATCGCCGCGCCGTCGGACATGCTGCTGGTGCTCGACGAAGGCCACCACGTTGGCAATGTGGCCATCGATCAGGGTGCGGCCAGCCTGGCGCTGGACGAGATGGCCAAGCGCACCGGCCGCCTGCAGATCCTGATTGCCGGCGCCTATCGCGCGGTCGACAAGGATCGGCTCGGCAACCTGCTGCCGAACGAAGCCATCGACGCGGCCAGCAATGTGGCGAAGGGCCTGCGTGCATTCCGCGACCATGTCGAGGCGGTGTGGATGCCGGCGCCGGCCGATGAGGAACCGATGTGGCGCGCTGCCAACGGGCGCCTGCCCGAGGCCTGGCGCGAACCGATCGAGGCGCTGGCCGACGATACCCGCAGCCTCTACAACTGGGCGCACGCGGCCACCGCGCAGGTCGCCAAGGGCAAGCCGGACGATCCGGCGCGCGAGCGCCTGCAGCGCAACCTGGGCATGGCCCTGGAGATGATCGAGCAGCAGTACAACCTGTGGCAGGTCTGGCGCCGCGAAGACAAGGAAGGCGCGCCGCCGATGGCGCGCTGGGTGACCGCCACCCGCGACGGCGACCTGGTGCTGCATGGCTCGCCGGTGTCGGCCGCGCACGTGCTGCGCAAGCTGTTGTGGGATGAAGTGGATTCGGTGGTGCTGACCTCGGCGACGCTGACCGGCGGCGGCGATTTCCAGGCGCTGGCGATCGACAACGGTATCCCTGAAACCGCCGAGATGGTGTCGCTGTCTTCCCCGTTCGACCTGCCCAATCAGGCCGAGCTGATCGTGCCGCCGTTCCCGGTCACGCCCGATGACCGCGAAGGCCATCCGCGTGAAGTAGCGCGCTACATCGGCAAGGAACTGGATTGGACGAAGGGCTCGATGGTGCTGTTCACCTCGCGCTGGAAGATGGAAAAGGTGGCGGGCCTGATGCCGGCCGCCAAGCGCAAGCAGGTGCTGGTGCAGGGCGAGATGTCGAAGACGCGCATGATCGACGAACACCTGCGCCGCGTGGCTGCCGGCGAGGGCTCGGTGCTGTTCGGGCTGAACTCGTTCGGCGAAGGCCTGGATCTTCCCGGTGAGGCCTGCACCACGGTGGTGATCACCCAGGTACCGTTCGCGGTGCCGACCGATCCGCAGACCGCCACGCTGAGCGAGTGGGTGGAAGCGCGCGGGCTCAATGCGTTCAACCTGATTGCGATTCCCCATGCGCTGCGCACGCTCACTCAGTTCGCCGGCCGCCTGATCCGCACCTCCACCGACACCGGGCGGGTGATCATCCTCGACTCGCGCCTGCTGACCCGCCGTTACGGCAAGCGCATCATCGACGCGCTGCCGCCGTTCAAGCGCACCATCGGCTGAGGTGCCGGCTGGTTCCGCGTTTCAGTATTGCGATTGCGGACATGACTCGGACGCCAGTGCGTAGGGCTGGTACATGCAGCGGATCAGGTCGTCCACCGTCTTCAGCCGCGGTGGCCATGCGACGTGCTGCAGGCCCTGTGCGCTCCGCATCTCGACCCTCCCATCCCTGAGCGTGGTACCGGGTGGCAGCGGCAGGGCGGCCAAGCGCGCGCGAGCACGTCGTAGTGCCGGCAGGTCGTCATCCAGAAAGGCGATGGTCGCATCCACGTAGAGGTTCCACCCCTCCGGGTCGGCGCCGGCAGGCTTGTACGTCAACCGCATCAGCGCGCTGGCGGGATCGCGTTGCCCCTCGTAGGCACGCAGTTGCGCCTCGTGCCAGGCCAGCTGTGGGTGGCCGCTTGCCTTGGCCTGGCGCCGGTATGCGGCGAACAGGTCAGCCAGTTCCAACTGGCAGCCGGCGCGCCGGACCAGCACGTCCCAACCCTCGCCGGGGCCGTGGTCGAATGCTTCAGGCGACATCGCCAGCAGTTCGGCACGATTGTCGAAGTGGCATTCGTCGGCCCATGCTGGCGTGGATGCAACGGTGAGTGCCAGTGCTATCAGACTGCGGGAGAAGCGCATCGTGACGTCCATGTGCGGGGCTGCACATGATGCGCTCCGGAGGTGGGTAGTGCCGGCCGCTGGCCGGCAAACGCGGCGCCCTGCCTTTGCCGGTCAGCGGCCGGCACTACCCGTCTTCAATCGCCGAGCAGGGCGGTGTTGCGCACGGCGCCCTTGTCGGCGCTGGTGGCAAGCAGGGCGTACGCCTTCAGCGCGCTGGTGACCTTGCGCGGGCGCGGCGCACGCGGTTTCCAGCCACGTGCATCGGCGTCGGCGCGGCGCTGGGCCAGGGTTGCGTCGTCCAGCAGCAGGTCGATGCGCCGCGCGGGAATGTCGATGCGGATGCGATCGCCGTCCTCCACCAGCCCGATCACACCGCCGCTGGCGGCCTCAGGCGAAACGTGGCCGATCGACAGGCCCGAGGTGCCACCGGAGAAACGACCATCGGTCAGCAGTGCGCACTGCTTGCCCAGCCCCTTCGACTTCAGGTAGCTGGTCGGGTACAGCATTTCCTGCATGCCCGGGCCGCCCTTCGGGCCTTCATAACGGATCACCACCACGTCGCCGGGCTTCACTTCATCAGCGAGGATGCCGGCCACCGCCGCGTCCTGGCTTTCGAACACGCGCGCATTGCCTTCGAACACGTGGATCGATTCGTCCACGCCCGCAGTCTTCACCACGCAGCCGTCGACGGCGAGGTTGCCGCGCAGCACAGCCAGCCCACCTTCCTGCGAATAGGCATGCTCCAGCGCACGGATGCAGCCTTCGGCACGGTCAACATCCAGCGACGGCCAGCGCGTGGCCTGGCTGAAGGCTTCCTGGGTGGGAATGCCGGCGGGGCCGGCCTTGAAGAAGGTGTGCAGGGTGTCGTTGTCGCTGCGCATCACGTCCCAGCGATCGAGTGCCTCACCGAGCGTGGCGCTGTGCACGGTGGGCACGGAGGTATCCAGCAGCCCGGCGCGGTCCAGCTCACCAAGGATGCCGAACACGCCACCGGCGCGATGCACATCTTCGACGTGGTACCTGGGCGAGTTCGGCGCCACCTTGCACAGCTGTGGCACGCGCCGCGACAGTGCGTCGATGTGGGACAGGTCGAAGTCGACCTCCGCTTCCTGCGCGGCAGCCAGCAGGTGCAGGATGGTGTTGGTGGACCCGCCCATGGCGATATCCAGGGTCATCGCGTTGGCGAACGCGGCTTGGGTGGCGATGCCGCGCGGCAGTGCGCGCGGATCCTCGCCGCCATACCAGCGATGGCAGAGCTCGACGATCAGGCGGCCGGCACGGCGGAACAGCGCTTCGCGGTCGGCATGCGTGGCCAGGGTGGTGCCGTTGCCGGGCAGCGACAGGCCCAGCGCTTCGGTCAGGCAGTTCATCGAGTTGGCGGTGAACATGCCCGAGCACGAACCACAGGTGGGGCAGGCGCTGCGCTCGTACTCGGCAACCTTCTCATCCGAGGCGCTGTCATCGGCGGCGACGACCATGGCATCAACCAGGTCCAGCTTGTGCTCGGACAGCTTGGTCTTGCCGGCTTCCATCGGTCCGCCGGACACGAACACCACCGGAATGTCCAGGCGCAGTGCGGCCATCAGCATGCCCGGGGTGATCTTGTCGCAGTTGCTGATGCACACCAGCGCATCGGCGCAGTGCGCATTGACCATGTACTCCACCGAGTCGGCAATGATCTCGCGGCTGGGCAGCGAGTACAGCATGCCGTCGTGGCCCATGGCGATGCCGTCGTCCACGGCGATCGTATTGAATTCCTTGGCGACGCCGCCGACCTGTTCGATCTCGCGCGCGACCAGCTGGCCAAGGTCCTTCAGGTGCACGTGGCCGGGCACGAACTGGGTGAAGGAGTTGGCGATGGCGATGATCGGCTTGTGGAAGTCGCCATCCTTCATGCCGGTGGCACGCCACAGGGCGCGGGCGCCGGCCATGTTGCGGCCAGCGGTGGAGGTGCGGGAACGGTATTCAGGCATGGCTGGCGGAACGGGCGGGCCGTACGACGTGGGGGTCGGTTGATGATGGCGGAGTTTTTCGGTTGCTGCTGCAACCACCGGAGGTGGTCCGGCAGGGCTGCGCCCTGCACCTGCCGAATCAACGGCAACGGCAACAGCGTGCATTCCATGGGATGGCGGGGTGGGTCCGGTTGCGGGGGACGCCGTGAATACGTCCATGTAGGCTCGGTCGCGCCATCCATGGCGCTCACGCC
>NZ_WKEE01000062.1:0-29539 GCF_021605635.1 Stenotrophomonas sp. PA-6-5C | reverse complement strand
CCACTGGACCCACCCCGCCATCCCACGGAATGCCCGCTTTTGACGTTGCTGTTGCCGTCGCTTGAAGCCTCTGCAGGTGCCGGGCGCAGCCCGGCCGCGCATCGCTCAACAGGCAGCCGGCGCCCGGAACAGGTACCCTATGCCGCCATCAGACAACCGAATCGCCATGACCGACGCCATCGTCGCTCCGCAGTGGGCCTCGCGCCTGCGCGACATCGCTGACTTCCCCAAGCCGGGCATCCTGTTCAAGGACATCATGCCGCTGCTCGCGCACAGCGAGGACTTCCGTGGCGCGATCGCAGCGATGTCCGATCGCTGGCGCGGGCAGAAGCTGGACGCGGTGGTCGGCATCGAATCGCGTGGCTTCATCCTGGGCGCTGCCATGGCACTGGAACTGGGCGTCGGCTTCGTGCCGGTGCGCAAGCCGGGCAAGCTGCCGGGCAAGGTGCTGCGCGAGGAATACACCCTGGAATACCGCAGCGACTGCATCGAAGTGCATGCCGACGCGCTGCCGGCCGGCGCGCGCGTAGCGATCATCGACGACGTGCTGGCAACCGGCGGCACGCTGGTGGCTGCGTTGTCGCTGGTGCGCCGCCTGGGCGTGGACGTGGTCGGCGCCGGCGTGCTGGTCGAGTTGGACGGCCTGGGTGGCCGTGGCCGCTGGGAAGCGGATCTGCCGCTGCACACCGAACTGGTGTTCTGATTCCGGTAGTTGCCAACCAAGGTTGGCCACTACCAGGTCATGTCGCTGCCAACCGCGATTGGCAGCGCTCCTGCAATCACATCATCCGCACGCGGAACCGTCGGCCCTTGATCTTGCCGGCTTCCAGCTTCGCCACCGCCTTGTTGACCTGCTCGCGGGCGATCGCCACGTAGGAGCGGGTAGGGAAGATCGCGATCTTGCCGATGAACTTGGCCGACAGGCCGGCATCGCCGGTGAGTGCGCCGAGGATGTCGCCCGCGCGCAGCTTGTCGGTCTTGCCGCCATCGATACGCAGGGTACGCATCGCCGCCTGCGGCAGCTCGGCCGGGCGCGACGTCGCCAGCGGCGTCTTCTGCCAATCCAGCGGCTCGCCGCGTTGTGCTTCGATGGCGTCGGCGCGGTTCTTTTCGCGGCCTGCCACCAGGCTGATCGCCAGGCCACTGGCGCCGGCACGGCCGGTACGGCCGACACGGTGCTGGTAGCTCTCGACGTCGGTCGGCAGCTCGTAGTTGATCACCGCGGCCAGCTCTTCCACATCCAGCCCGCGTGCGGCGACGTCGCTGGCAACCAGCACGTTGCAGCTGCGGTTGGCCAGGCGCAGCAGCACTTCCTCACGGTCGCGCTGCTCCATGTCGCCATGCAGGGCGAGCGCGGAGAACCCGAACTGCTGCAGCGAGTTGGCCACTTCGTCCACGTCCTTGCGGGTGTTGCAGAACACCACGGCCGATTCGGGCGTGTACTTCAGCAGCAGGCCGGCCAGTGCCTTCTGCCGGTGCGCCGGTTCGACCTCGCAGAACAGATGACGGATGGCCGGCGCCTGATCGGCGCCTTCCACGGTCACTTCCACGGCATCGCGCAGCAGGTCGCGGGCCATGGCGCGGATGGTGTCGGGGAACGTGGCCGAGAACAGCAGGCTCTGGCGATCGCGGTGGGTACGGCCGGCGATCTCACGGATCGGTTCCTCGAAGCCCATGTCGAGCATGCGGTCCGCTTCGTCCAGCACCAGCGTGCGCACGGCGCCCAGATTCAGTGCGCGCTTGCGCGCCAGTTCCTGCACGCGGCCGGGCGTGCCGACCACCACGTGCGGATCATGGCTTTCCAGCGATGCCAGCTGCGGGCCGAGCGGCGTGCCGCCGGTCAGCAGCAGCAGCTTCAGGTTGGGGATGCCGGTGGCCAGCTTGCGGATCTGCTTGGCCACTTGATCGGCCAGCTCGCGGGTGGGGCACAGCACCAGTGCCTGCACGCGGATCAGGCTGGGGTCGATGGACTGCAGCAGGCCCAGGCCGAAGGCCGCGGTCTTGCCGCTGCCAGTCGGGGCTTGGGCGATGACATCGCGGCCATCGAGGATGGCGGGCAGGCTCTGCGCCTGGATCGGCGTGAGGGTGGTGTAGCCGAGGGCATCCAGGCCGGGCTGCAGGGCCGGGCTCAGCGGCAGGGTCGAGAAATCAGTCATGGCGCATTGTACCTGTGCGCGCGCCCGGTCCCGCCGCCGTTCACGATTGAGGGGCGCCCGGTAGCGGCCGACCTTGGTCGGCACCTTGGCCGAGCGTCCCCTCAGGCCAGCCCGAGGGCCACCAGCCGATCAGCCATCGCCTGCAACTGCTCCGGGGTGGCCGCCTTTCCCGCAGCCCTGGGCTCCAGCAGCAACTGGTGGAACCACGGGTTGGCGTGCTGCGTGTCGAAATGGAACGCACAGCTGGCCTGCTCGCCCATCACCGCCTGCACGATCCCGATCAGCGTATCTTCGGCTTCGTCGACGTTGCCCGGCCCATAGCGATCATCCAGCAGGCGCAACGGGATCGGCAGCAGGGTGGAGGAGGCGGGCATGCCTCAAGTCTAACGATCCACATTGGACACGAGCAGAAGAAGACTCAGGCCGCGTCAACATGGAACTGGATCAGGCCGCAGTGCAGGCACTCGAACGTGTAGAAGCCGATATCTGCACCGGGTGCGTAGTCGCTGGCCAGCTCCGACCAAAGCGCTTCGTCGGCGTCATTGGTCGTGCACCACGCCGCGACGGTCGCTGCCGAGGCCTGACGCACCTGCTCCAAGGTGGCATCGCCGAGGAAGCGGCAGATATCGCTGCAATGTGCCAGCCATTTTTCCCCTTGAAAACTGACATAGCCTGGCGTGCGCAGGGACAGCTCTTCCAAAGCGGTTTCGGACACGCTTTCGTCGATGTCCAGGCTCCACGCAAATGCGATATCCAGCGCCGACGCTGCACGGCCATCGGCAATGCACCAAGGGCAGATCTGCTCCGAATAGTCTTCGCGCCCTGCGTGGATGGCATTGTGCAGGTACACGTATCCACGCGCTTGCTGGCAGACCCTGCAGGCAGTGGTGGACGGCCTCACGTTGCCCGTCGCGACCGGGTCCGGATGGTAGCGGAAGTCTGGAAAGTCATTGATGCTCATGGCGTCCATCCAGTGCAGCGCAGGGGACGTTCTTGTACGACCTGCGGATGGTTTCGGCAAGCTGGGAGGGTCGCTCAGCCCAGCACCGCCAGCACACCCTGATGGATCGCCAGGCCGCCGAACAGCAGCCAGCCGAACAGGATCAGCGCCAGCAGCAGCGGCTTCAGGCCGGCCTGGCGCAGGGCCGAGACGTGGGTGGTCAGGCCCAGTGCGGCCATCGCCATCGCCAGCAGCACCGTATCCAGCTGCACCAGTCCTGCCAGCAGCCCGGCCGGCAGCAGGTGCAGCGAATTGAGGCCGGCAACCGCCACGAAACCGAACGCGAACCACGGCACCACGATCCGGGCCTTGCCACCGTCCGCCGCCGCCTTGCCGCCACGCGCCAGCCACAGCGACAGCGCGATCAGGAACGGGGCCAGCAGCATCACCCGCACCATCTTGGTGATGACCGCGGTATCGGCGGCCGGCTCGCTCACCGCGCGTCCGGCGGCGACCACCTGCGCGACCTCGTGCACGGTCGCGCCGGTGAACAGGCCGTACTGCTGCGCGTCCATCGCCAGCCAGCCATGTGACTGCACCAGCGCGTACAGCGCGGGATACAGGAACATCGCCAACGTGCCGAACACCACCACCGTCGATACCGCCACTGTCACCTGCGCGGCACGCCCGCGTACCACCGGTTCGGCGGCCATGACGGCGGCCGCGCCGCAGATGGCACTGCCGGCGCCGATCAGCATGGCCGCCTCGCGCTCCATCTTGAACACCCGCACGCCCAACCAGCAGGCCAGGCCAAAGGTGCTCGCCACCACCAGCACATCCATCAGCACGCCGGCCACGCCGACGTGGCCGATGTCCTGGAAGGTCAGCCGCAGGCCGTACAGCACGATGCCGGCGCGCAGCAGCCAGTGCTTGGAGAAGCCGACGCCCGCCGCGCTGGCAGGGGCCAGTCGTGGATAGAACGTGTTGCCGACCACGATGCCAGCGACGATCGCCACGGTCAGCGCGCTCAGGCCGTGCGCCTGCAGCCAAGGCAGCTCGGCCAGATACAGCGAAGCGGCCGCGACCAGGCCGACCAGCAGCAGGCCGGGCAGCCGAGGTTGCCAGCGCTGGCGCAGGGCGGGCAGGGACCAGGAGGAGAGGGCAGGGGCGTTCATGGCAGTGGAAGGGTCTGGAGAGGCCATGCCAGCCTGCGCTCACGCCACTGACCTGTAAAACGAATAATATTGGTGAAAATTACCTATATCGCAGGTTGATTGTGCGCCTGACACTTCGCCAGCTGCAGGTCTTCGTCGCCATCGCCGATCACGGCAGCACCACGGCCGCCGGCCAGGCCATCGCCCTCTCACAATCGGCCAGCAGCGCCGCGCTGCAGGAACTGGAGGCGCATTTCGGCACGCCGCTGTTCGACCGTATCGGCCGCCGTCTGGCATTGAACGGCCACGGCCGGGCGTTGTTGGAACCTGCACGCGCACTGCTGGTCAATGCCGCCGATCTGGAGCGACAGTTGGCGGCGGGCGGTGACCCGGCCCAAGGCGCACCGCTGCGGCTGGTACTGGCGGCCAGTACCACCATCGGCAACTACCTGCTGCCGCCGCGTATCGCCGACCTGCTGCGGCAGGCGCCGCAGGCCGAGGTCGACCTGCGCATCGACAACAGCGCAGGCGTGGTGGCGGCCGTTCAACGATTGGACGTCGACGCCGGCCTGATCGAAGGCCCGTGCCACGAGCGCGGGCTGCAGGTGACTGCCTGGCAGCAGGACCCGTTGGTGATCGTGGCAGCGGCGGATGCACCCCCACGCTGGTCGCTGGAAGAACTGCGTAGTGCCCGTTGGCTGCTGCGCGAACCTGGCTCAGGCACCCGCGAAGCCGTTGAACAGGCGCTGCTGCCGCATCTGCGCGGGTTCGCGCAGGCGCTGCAGCTGGGCAATACCGAAGCCATCAAGCAAGCCGCCATCGCCGGCCTCGGCCTGGCCTGCCTGTCCCGCCACGCGCTGGAAGAGCCCCTGGCCCTGGGCCGCCTGCGCATCCTTGAAACGCCATTGCCCGCCCTGCAGCGCACGCTGTGGCTGGTACGCCACCCCGGCAAGCAATGGTTGCCGGGTTTGCAGGCGCTGTTGGGGAAGGTGGAGTAGTCCGCTGGTATCCAGTCGATTGCATCCATTGGAAGATCCTGCGGCGATCATCCACGCATGGCGTGGACCCACCCTGCCATCCCACAGGAAGCCAGCTTTTGACGTTGCTTTGGCTGCGGCCGTTGCCTCTGCGGGTGCCGGGTGCAACCCGGCCGACGCCCGCAACCCGCTACAATGGTCGGATGCCTCTGATTACTCTGCAAAACGTCGACTTCAGCGTCGGCGGCCCGCTGTTGCTGGAAAAAGCCGAACTGTCGATCGAGCCGGGCGAGCGTATCGCCCTGATCGGACGCAACGGCGCCGGCAAATCGACCCTGCTCAAGCTGCTGTCCGGCGACCACAAGCCCGATGACGGCGAAGTGCGCGTGCAGCAGGGCGTGCGCGTGACCCGCCTTGAGCAGGAGGTGCCGCACGGTGCCGCCGGCAGCGTGTTCGACGTCGTCGCCGATGGCCTGGGCGAACTGGGCCAATGGCTCGCCGAATTCCATCACCTCAGCCACGCCGAAGTATTCGATGGCGAAGCGCTGGGCAATGTGCAGGCGAAGATCGATGCCGCCAACGGCTGGGGCCTGGATCAGCGCGTCAGCGAGACCCTGACAAAGCTCGACCTCGATGGTGAAGCGGAGTTCGCGCGCCTGTCCGGCGGCATGAAGCGCCGCGTGCTGCTCGGCCGTGCGCTGGTCTCCAGCCCCGACCTGCTGCTGCTGGATGAACCGACCAACCACCTGGACATCGAAGCCATCGACTGGCTCGAAATGTTTCTCAAGAACTGGAACGGCAGCGTGGTGTTCGTCACCCATGACCGCCGCTTCCTGCGCGCGCTGGCCACCCGCATCGTCGAGATCGATCGCGGCCAGGTCACCAGCTGGCCGGGCGACTGGGCCAACTACGAGCGCCGTCGCGAAGAACGCCTCAATGCGCAGGCGCAGGAAAACGCACGGTTCGACAAGCTGCTGGCGCAGGAAGAAGTGTGGATCCGCCAGGGCATCAAGGCACGCCGCACCCGTGACGAAGGCCGCGTGCGCCGCCTGAAGGCGATGCGCAACGAGCGTTCCGCACGCCGCGACCTCAGTGGCAACGTCAAGATGGAAGCGGCCCAGGGCGTGAGCTCGGGCAAGAAGGTCATCGACATCAAGGACATCTCGTTCGCCTTCGGCGATCGCACGATGGTCCGCGATTTCTCCACCACCATTTTGCGCGGCGATCGCATCGGCCTGATCGGCCCCAACGGCAGTGGCAAGACCACGCTGCTGAAGCTGCTGCTGGGCGAACTGCAGCCGCAGAAGGGTGAAGTCAACGCCGGCACCAACCTGCAGGTTGCGTACTTCGACCAGTACCGTGCAGTGCTGCGCGAAGACTGGAGCGCGATCGAGAACGTGGCCGAAGGCCGCGATTTCCTCGAGTTCAATGGCAAGCGCAAGCATGTGCACGCCTATCTGCAGGACTTCATGTTCACCCCCGAGCGCGCGCGCGCGCCGATCACCCGCCTGTCCGGTGGCGAGCGCAACCGCCTGCTGCTGGCCAAGCTGTTCGCGCAGCCGTCCAACCTGCTGGTGATGGACGAACCGACCAACGACCTGGACGTGGAAACCCTGGAGCTGCTGGAAGAGCTGCTGGGCGAATACAACGGCACGTTGCTGCTGGTCAGCCATGATCGTGACTTCATCGACAACGTGGTGACCTCCACGCTGGTGATGGAAGGCGATGGCGTGATCGGTGAGTACGTGGGCGGCTACAGCGACTGGCAGCGTTACGCGGCCAGCGTGGCCGCAGCGCCTGCGGTGGTTGCCGCGGCCAAGCCGGTGGTTGCTGCCCCGGCGGCGGCTGCTGAACCGGCAACGCCCAAGCGCAAGCTCCCGTACAAGGAAGCGCGCGAGCTGGAACAGCTGCCGAAGACCATCGAAAAGCTGGAGGGCGATGTCGAAGGCCTGACCTCGGCAATGAACGATCCGTCGTTCTACACGCGCAGCAGTGCCGAAGTGACCGCGCACACCCAGCAGCTGGCCAAGGTGCAGGCCGAACTGGATGCCGCATACGCACGCTGGGAAGAGCTGGAAGGCTGAGGGCTGATCGGCGCCCGGGTGCGCCGATTGCTGTAGAGCCGAGCCCATGCTCGGCTCCTGGAAGCCAAAGCAGCCGAGCGCAGGCTCGGCTCTACAGAAGAACAGCGGAGCAGGGCGCGGCTACGGATGCGAGGGCGCCGTGGCGCCCATCAATCATTTGACCCCGTGCAGATCCCGCAACTGGCTCGTGCGGCTGCCGAAGTACGCCGCCAGATCGGCGATGTCCTGATCGCTCAGGTCCTTCGCCTGCGGTGTCATCAACGCATGCTGGCGGTCACCGGCGCGGTAGGCCTGCAGCGCATGCGCCAGGTAGTCGCCATATTGCCCACCCAGCTTCGGATAGGTCGGATCGATCGGCGCATTGCCGTCGGCGCCGTGGCAATCGATGCAGCTCTGGCTGGTGGCCTTGCTCTTGACCTTGGCGCGGGCCTCACCTGCGGCTTCACGGCCGGCAGGCAGGCCCGCGGATGAAGACGATCCGTGCTCGCCGCTGGCATGGCCGGGATCTCCGGCGGATTTCTCGCTGTTCTCCACCTGTGACTGCGAGCAGGCCGCCAGCAGCAGGGCGACGGACAGGGCGATGGCGTGACGCAGTGGATGCGCGGCTTTCGACATGGGCGGGCCTTACTTGACGGTGGACAGGTAAACAGCGAGATCGGCGATCTCCTGTTCGCTGAAACTCATCGACTGTGCCTGCATCGTGGGATGCCGGCGCTTGCCCTGGCGGTACTCGGTCAGGGCCTGGGTCAGGTACTGCTGGGTCTGGCCACCGATCTTCGGCACCCGGTAGCTGGGATAGGCGTTCTTGTAACCGGTGATGCCGTGGCACCCCTGGCAGGTATAGGCCAGCACACGGCCATTGTCGAAACTGCCGGTGGGCGTGGCGGCCGCTGGCACAGGGGCCGTAGCCGGTGCCGGGGCGGGTGCTGCAGGAGCAGAAGCAGGAGCGGGCTGTGCGGCGGCCCCGAGGGGCAGGAGGACGGCCAGAGCGAGACAAGCGGCGAGCGGCTGCGGGCGCATGGTGTCTTTTCCGGGGATTCGGGTCTGGTCGTTCCGGCGTGGGGTACGGAACGACCCGAGTATAGCCTCAGGTTTCATCTAGCTGAAATGGGGTCGGCCCGACCGGCGGCGTGAAGACACCATGACCTTTGGGATATGGTGTTGCCGTGAAGTGGTGCATTACTTTGCTACCACACCTGCCCACGCATCCTCCAGGGATCTGACGATGTCGCACCGAACCTTCCTGCCCGGCCACCGCAGCGGACTCTGCGCTGCCGCGCTGCTGCTCTCCACCTCCCTGCTGCTGAGCGGTTGCGCCGCTGGGCCCAACAACGAGGCCAAGGCGGCCGAGACCAAGGACGAGAAGAAGGTCGAGGCGGTGCCGGTGGAAGTGGCCGTGGCCAGCCATCGCGCAGTGGCCGCCAGCTACACCGGAACCGCAGCACTGGAGCCGCGCGCCGAATCGCAGGTGGTGGCCAAGACCTCGGGCGTTGCGCTGGCGGTGCTGGTCGAGGAAGGGCAGCGGGTCAGCGCCGGGCAGCCACTGGTGCGCCTGGATCCGGACCGCGCGCGCTTGGCCGTAGCGCAGAGCGAAGCGCAGATGCGCAAGCTGGAAAACGACTATCAGCGTGCACAGAAGCTGGTCAGCCAGCAGCTGGTCAGTGCGGCCAGCGTCGACCAGCTGCGCTACGACCTGGAAAACATCCGCGCCCAGTACCGCCTGGCCACGCTGGAACTGTCGTACACCACCGTGGTCGCACCGATTTCCGGCGTGATCGCCTCGCGTTCGATCAAGACCGGCAACTTCGTGCAGATCAACACGCCGATCTTCCGCATCGTCGACAACTCGCGGCTGGAAGCCACCCTCAACGTGCCCGAGCGCGAGCTGGCGACGTTGCGCGCAGGCCAGCCGGTCACGTTGTCGGCCGATGCGCTGCCGGGCCAGACCTTCACCGGTGTCGTCGACCGCATCGCGCCGGTGGTGGATTCGGGCAGCGGCACCTTCCGTGTGGTCAGTGCTTTCGATGGCGCCGCGCAGTCGCTGCAGCCGGGCATGTTCGGCCGCATCCGCATCGACTACGACCAGCGTGCCGATGCGCTGGTGGTGCCGCGCCTGGCACTGCTGGACGATGGTGAGCCGGCGGTGTTCCGGGTGCGTGAGGGCAAGGTCGCGCGGGTGCCGGTCAAGCTCGGCTATGCCGAAGGACCGTGGGTGGAAATCCGTGAGGGCCTGGCCGCTGGCGACCAGATCGTCACCGCCGGCAAGGTCGCCCTGCGCGATGGCACGGCGGTGCAGGTGATCGCCGATCCGAAGGCCAAGGCGAAGACGGTAGCGACCTCGGCCAAGCCGGCAGAGAAGGCCGGGAGCACGCAATGACCGCGCCCGGCCACGACCCCGGTGCCTCGCCAGGGAGCGACGGCGCCGCCGCAGGCATGCGTGGCGGCCTGGTGGAGTTCGCCACCCGCCGTCGCGTCACCATCGCCATGTGCACGGTCACCCTGCTGCTGTTCGGCCTGATCGCGCTGGGCAACCTCAAGGTCAACCTGCTGCCCGACCTGAGCTATCCGACGCTGACCGTGCGCACCGAGTACACCGGTGCGGCGCCGACTGAAATCGAAACCCTGATCACCCAGCCGGTCGAAGAAGCCGTGGGCGTGGTCAAGAACCTGCGCAAGCTGAAGTCGGTCTCGCGCACCGGCCAGAGTGATGTGGTGCTCGAGTTTGCCTGGGGCACCAACATGGACCAGGCGAGCCTGGAAGTGCGCGACAAGATGGAGGCGCTGAACCTGCCACTGGAAGCCAAGGCGCCGGTGCTGCTGCGCTTCAATCCCTCCACCGAGCCGATCATGCGCCTGGTGCTGTCGACCAAGGCCGCGCCTGCGACCGACGAAGAAGCGATCCGTGAACTGACCGGTCTGCGCCGCTATGCCGACGAAGATCTGAAGAAGAAGCTGGAGCCGGTCACCGGCGTGGCGGCGGTGAAGGTCGGCGGTGGCCTGGAAGACGAGATCCAGGTTGACATCGACCAGCAGAAACTGGCCCAGCTCAACCTGCCGATCGACACCGTCATCAAGCGCCTGAAGGAAGAGAACATCAACATTTCCGGCGGGCGCCTGGAGGAGGGCTCGCAGCGCTTCCTGGTGCGTACCGTCAACCAGTTCGCTGATCTGGAAGAGATCCGCAACCTGCTGGTCACGACCCAGTCCGCCAACGGCAGCGCGGCCGATTCGGCGCTGCAGCAGATGTTCAACATCGCTGCTTCGACCGGCTCGGCTGCGGCGGTTGCTGCTGCGTCGGCCGCCCAGAGTGCGTCGTCCGGCGGCGCCTCCAGCGTGGTCGCCAACGGTGTGCCGGTGCGCCTGAAAGATGTGGCCACCGTGCGCCAGGGCTACAAGGAACGCGAAGCGGTCATCCGCCTGGGCGGCAAGGAATCGGTCGAACTGGCGATCTACAAGGAAGGCGATGCCAATACGGTTGCCACCGCCGAGGCGCTGCGCAAGCGCCTTGAGCAGATCAAGGCAACGTTCCCGGCCGATGCCGAACTGACCACCATCGAAGACCAGTCGCGCTTCATCGAGCACGCCATCGCCGACGTCAAGAAAGATGCGGTGATCGGCGGCCTGCTGGCGATCCTGATCATCTTCCTGTTCCTGCGCGATGGCTGGAGCACGTTCGTGATCAGCCTGTCGTTGCCGGTCTCGATCATCGCCACGTTCTTCTTCATGGGCCAGCTCGGCCTCAGCTTGAACGTGATGTCGCTGGGCGGCCTGGCACTGGCCACGGGCTTGGTGGTGGATGACTCGATCGTGGTGCTGGAAAGCATCGCCAAGGCGCGCGAACGCGGCCTCGGCATCCTGCAGGCGGCCATCGCCGGTACCCGCGAAGTGAGCATGGCCGTGGTTGCCTCGACCCTCACCACCATCGCGGTGTTCCTGCCGCTGGTGTTCGTCGACGGTATCGCCGGCCAGCTGTTCCGCGACCAGGCGCTGACCGTGGCCATCGCCATCGCGATCTCGCTGCTGGTGTCAATGACCCTGATTCCGATGCTGAGCTCGCTGAAGGGCCGGCCGCCGCTGGCATTCCCGGAAGAAGCTGCGGCCGAGCCGTGGCAGCCGCAGAGCCGCTGGCAGAAGCCGGTCGCGCTCGGCCGTCGTGGTGTGATGGCAACGATGCGCTGGAGCTTCTACGCGCTGGCGTGGCTGGTGGTGCGCCTCTGCCGCGGCGTGGCTGCAGTGGTCGGCCCGGTGATGCGCAAGGCCAGCGACATCGCCATGAAGCCGTACGCCGGTGCGGAGCGTGGCTACCTGCGGCTGCTGCCAGGTGCGTTGGCCCACCCCGGCAAGGTGCTGGGCCTGGCGGCGCTGGCGTTCGTCGGCACGATGGCACTGGTGCCGATGCTCGGTGCCGACCTGATCCCGCAGCTGGCGCAGGACCGTTTCGAAATGACGGTCAAGCTGCCGGCCGGCACGCCGCTGAAGCAGACCGATGCGCTGGTGCGTGAGCTGCAGTTGGCACACGGCAAGGGCGAGGGCGTGGCATCGCTGTATGGCGTCAGCGGCAGCGGTACCCGCCTGGATGCCAGCCCGACCGAGAGTGGCGAGAACATCGGCAAGCTGACCATCGTGATGGAAGGCGGCGGCAACCCGCAGACCGAAGCGGAGATCACCGAGCGCCTGCGTGACACCATGGGTCAGCACCCGGGGGCGCAGGTGGACTTCGCGCGGCCGGCACTGTTCAGCTTCTCCACGCCGCTGGAAATCGAACTGCGTGGGCAGGACATGGCGACCCTGGAAGTGGCGGGCCAGCGCCTGGCGGCGCTGTTGCGCGGCAATGCGCACTACGCCGACGTCAAATCCACCGTGGAAGAGGGCTTCCCGGAAATCCAGATCCGCTTCGACCAGGAGCGTGCCGGTGCGCTGGGCCTGACCACGCGGCAGATCGCCGACGTGGTGGTGAAGAAGGTGCGCGGCGATGTTGCCACCCGCTACAGCTTCCGTGACCGCAAGATCGACGTGCTGGTGCGCGCGCAGGAAACCGACCGTGCCAGCGTGGAGAGCATCCGCCGCTTGATCGTCAATCCGGGCAGCACCCGTCCGGTCACCCTGGACGCAGTGGCTGACGTGGTCGCCACCACCGGACCTAGCGAGATCCATCGTGCCGACCAGACCCGGGTTGCCGTGGTCTCGGCCAACCTGCGCGACATCGACCTTGGCGCGGCCATGCGCGAAGTGCAGCAGATGGTGTCCGAACAGCCGCTGGGCGCCGGCGTGGGCCTGCACATCGGTGGCCAGGGTGAGGAACTGGCACAGGCAGCGAAGTCGCTGATCTTCGCCTTCGGCCTGGCGATCTTCCTGGTCTACCTGGTGATGGCGTCGCAGTTCGAATCGCTGCTGCATCCGTTCGTGATTCTGTTCACCATCCCGCTGGCGCTGGTGGGCGCGATCCTGGCGTTGATGCTGACCGGCAAGCCGATCTCGGTGGTGGTGTTCATCGGCCTGATCCTGCTGGTCGGTCTGGTCACCAAGAACGCGATCATCCTGATCGACAAGGTCAACCAGCTGCGCGAGGCCGGCGTGGCCAAGCACGAGGCACTGGTGGAAGGTGCGCGCTCGCGCCTGCGGCCGATCATCATGACCACCCTGTGCACGCTGTTCGGCTTCCTGCCGCTGGCGGTGGCGATGGGCGAGGGCGCCGAGGTGCGCGCACCGATGGCGATCACCGTGATCGGCGGCCTGCTGGTGTCGACCCTGCTGACCCTGCTGGTGATCCCGGTGGTGTACGACCTGATGGACCGCCGCGGTGATGCCTATTACCGCGAACGTGGCCGCAAGCATGCCGGTGAGGGCCTGCACGGCACCGCGGGCAGTGCAGCGGGTGCGGAGGAACCGGCATGAGCATCGCCGAGTTCTCCATCCGTCGGCCGGTCACCACCATCATGTGTTTCGTGTCGCTGGTGGTGGTCGGACTGATTGCCTCGTTCCGGCTGCCCTTGGAAGCGCTGCCGGACATCTCCGCGCCGTTCCTGTTCGTGCAGATTCCGTACACCGGCTCCACCCCGGAGGAAGTCGAGCGGACCATCATCCGGCCGGTGGAAGAGTCGCTGGCGACGATGACCGGCATCAAGCGCATGCGCTCGTCGGCAACCTCCGAAGCCGCGTCGATCTTCATCGAGTTCAGCGACTGGGATCGTGATATCGCCATCGCCGCTTCCGACGCGCGCGAACGCATCGATGCGATCCGCAGCGATCTTCCCGACGACGTGCAGCGCTACAACGTGTTCAAGTGGTCCAGCAGCGACCAACCGGTGCTGAAGGTGCGCCTGGCCAGTACCACCGACCTGACCACCGCCTACGACATGCTCGACCGCGAGTTCAAGCGGCGTATCGAACGGATTCCGGGCGTGGCCCGGGTCGAGATCACCGGCGCGCCGCCGAACGAGGTGGAGATCGCGATCGATCCGAACCGCCTGAACGCCCACGGCCTGAGCATCAACGAGCTGAGTGATCGCCTGCGCACGTTGAACTTCTCGATCTCGGCCGGGCAGATCGACGACAACGGCCAGCGCGTGCGCGTGCAGCCGGTGGGTGAGATCACCGACCTGCAGGAAATGCGTGATCTGGTCATCAATGCCAAGGGACTGCGCCTGGGTGACATTGCCGATGTGCGGCTGAAGCCGGCGCGGATGAGCTACGGCCGCCGCCTGGATGGCAATCCTGCCGTCGGCCTGGACATCTACAAGGAACGCAGCGCCAACCTGGTGGACGTCTCACGCGGCGCGCTTGCCGAGGTTGAAGCGATCCGCGCGCAGGACTCGATGCGCGACGTGCAGATCAAGGTGATCGACAACCAGGGCAAGGCGGTGACCTCGTCGCTGCTGGAGCTGGCCGAGGCCGGCGGCGTCGGCCTGATCCTGTCGGTGACGGTGCTGTTCTTCTTCCTGCGCCACTGGCCGTCCACGCTGATGGTGACCCTGGCCATTCCGATCTGCTTCACCATCACCCTCGGCTTCATGTACTTCGCCGGCGTCACGCTCAACATCCTGACCATGATGGGCCTGCTGCTGGCCGTGGGCATGCTGGTCGACAATGCCGTGGTGGTGGTCGAGAGCATCTACCAGGAACGCGAGCGACTGCCGGACCAGCCACGCCTGGCCTCGATCATCGGCACCCGCAACGTTGCCATCGCGCTCAGCGCCGGCACCTTGTGCCACTGCATCGTGTTCGTGCCCAACCTGTTCGGCGAAACCAACAACATCAGCATCTTCATGGCGCAGATCGCGATCACCATCTCGGTCTCGCTGCTGGCCTCGTGGCTGGTGGCGGTCAGCCTGATTCCGATGCTGTCCGCACGCATGGCCACGCCGAAGCTGGTGCACTCGCAGACCGGCGTGATCGCGCGCCTGCAGCGTCGATACGCGCAGCTGTTGGACTGGTCACTGCGCCATCGTGGCTGGAGCCTGCTGGGCATCCTGCTGGTGGTGCTGGTCAGCCTGGTGCCGATGAAGCTGACCAAGATCGACATGTTCGGTGGTGATGGTGGCAAGGACATCTTCATCGGCTACATGTGGAAGGGCGCCTACACCTACCGGCAGATGTCCGAGGAAGTGGCCCGCGTCGAAGCCTGGGTCGAGGAGAACCGCGAGCGTCTGCACGTGCAGCAGGTCTACTCCTGGTACAGCGAGCAGGAAGGCAGTTCGACCGTGGTCACCCTGGACGAGAAGTACGCCAAGGACATCAAGGCGCTGCAGGAGGAGCTGCGCAAGGGCCTGCCGAAGTCCGCGCGCACCGACTACTTCGTCGGCAACCAGGGCGGTGATGGTGGTGGTGGCGGCAACCAGGGCGTGCAGGTGCAGCTGGTCGGCGACTCCAGCGCGATGCTGCAGGAGATCGGCCAGGAAGTCCTGCCGCTGCTGGCCCAACGCACTGAGCTGCGCGATGTGCGCATCGACAATGGCGAGAAGGGTGGCGAGCTGAAAGTGCACGTCGACCGCGAGCGTGCAGCGGCGTTCGGATTCAATGCCGAGCAGGTGGCCAGCTTCGTCGGCCTGGCGCTGCGTGGCGCGCCGATGCGCGAGTTCCGTCGTGGTGACAACGAAGTGCCGGTGTGGGTGCGCTTTGCCGGTGCCGAACAGAGCAGCCCCGAAGACCTGGCGGGTTTCAGCGTACGCACCGGCGATGGCCGCAGCGTGCCGCTGCTGAGCCTGGTCAGTGTCGACGTTGGTTCATCGGCGACCCAGATCGGCCGCACCAACCGCCAGACCACGTTGACCATCAAGGCCAACCTGGCCGAGAAGATCACCGCGCCGGACGGCCGCAAGGCCATGGAAGCAGTGCTCAAGCCGATGAACTTCCCGGCCGGCTACGGCTTCACCTTCGACGGTGGTGACTACGGCGATGACAACGAGGCGATGCAGCAGATGGTGTTCAACCTGCTGATCGCGCTGGTGATGATCTACGTGGTGATGGCCGCGGTGTTCGAATCGCTGCTGTTCCCGGCGGCGATCATGAGCGGCGTGCTGTTCTCGATCTTCGGCGTGTTCTGGCTGTTCTGGATCACCGGCACCTCGTTCGGGATCATGTCCTTCATCGGCATCCTGGTGCTGATGGGCGTGGTGGTGAACAACGGCATCGTGATGATCGAGCACATCAACAATCTGCGCCGGGGCGGGATGGGGCGTACCCAAGCGCTGGTGGAGGGTTCACGCGAGCGTCTGCGCCCGATCATGATGACCATGGGCACGGCGATCCTGGCGATGGTGCCGATCTCGCTGACCGATACGCAGATGTTCGGCAACGGGCCGGAGTATTCGCCGATGGCGCGTGCGATTGCCGGTGGCCTGGCGTTCTCGACCGTGGTCAGCCTGCTGTTCCTGCCGACCATCTATGCGGTGCTCGATGACCTGCGCAATGCGGTGGTGCGCCTGATCCAGCGCGCCCGCGGGCTGGAGAGGGTAGAGCCGGGCGCTGCCCGGCTGTAATGCACAGCAAAATGTGTTTGTGGTGGGGGGAGACCGATCGTAGTGGGGCGGTCTCCCCCTTTTTTTCATCGCCGTATCGTGTAAATGCCGTGCCAACCAGGGTTGGCACCTAGCAGCAGGGCCGAGCCATGCCCGGCGGGGCAGCGCGATCAGCTCGCCACCTTGCTCCACACCTTGCCGGCAGTCAGCCACAAGCCCAGCATGCTGCCCAGGTTGGTCAGCATGAAGGTCAGCACCACGCGGGTGACGCGGTTGCGGTACCAGCCCTTCAACGACTGTGCGTCGTCGCGCAGCTTGAGGAAATCCTCGTAGGTCGGCTTGCGCAGGCGCGCCTCCACCAGGGCCGCGAACGCACCGGTGGGGATGCTCAGGCGGAACGGCTTGAACGGCGCCACCACGATCGCGGTGAGGATGCTCAGCGGGTGGCTGCCGGCCACCAGGCAGCCCAGGCCAGCCAGGCCGCCGGTATACATCGCCCAGGTCGCCAGCAGTTCGGTGCCCACGCCCAGTCCACCACGATAGAAGCCGACACCGATGCCGGTAGCCACGATGGCCAGGATCGCGAGGGTGAACCACGGGATGTTGCGCTTCTTCGGCACCGCTTCCAGCTGCTCGCGCAACGGCGCGGCCGCCTCGGTATCGGTTTCCAGATAGCGCGCCAGGCCGGCCAGGTGACCGGCACCGACCACCGCCAGCACTTCGCGCTGCTGCGGATCATGCGCTTCACGCAGGCGCGTGGCCATATAGCGGTCGCGCTCGCCGATGATCGTTTCGTACAAGGCCGGGTTCTCGCTGGCGAACTCGCCGAAGCTCGATTCCAGCATGTCGCCCTGCTTCAGCTTCTCGATCTCGTCCTCGCCGACATCCTCGGACGAGAACAGGCCAGCGCCGAGCCCGGCCACCAGCTTCAGCTTGCCGAAGAAGCCCAGTCGCTGCGAAGCGCGGCGGAACGTCAGCCCGACTTCGCGGTCGATCAGGTGCACCGGCAGGTTGCGCTCGCGCGCCAGTTCCACCGCACGCTTCAGTTCGGCGCCGGGCTCGATGCCGAGCTGTTCGGCCAGTCGGCGCTGATAGGCCGACAGCGCGAGGTTGGCCGCGAACAGGGCCACGCGACCCTTGCGGATCACTTCCACCAGGTCCAGTTTGGCCAGCGTGTCCGGGTCGCTCAGCGCCTGCAGGCGCTGTGGGTCCAGCTCGACCGCCACCGCATCGAAACGGCCGCTGTCGATGGCTTTTTCCACTGCCTCGACGCTGGCATGGGAGACGTGGGCGGTGCCCAGCAGGGTGTAGCGCACGCCGTCGCGTTCGACAACGCGTACGGGCTGGCCGGCGAACAGATCGTCGCCGGTTTCGGGAAGGGTTTCGGTCATGGAATCATTCATTGGAAGGAGCGGAATCGGCGCCATCGCCGAGCGCGCGCTGCATCTGTACGGTGTCCAGCCAGCGGCCGTGCTTGCGGCCGAGGCCACGGAACACGCCTACCAGCTGGAACCCGAAGCGTTCGTGCAGCTTGATGGAGGCGGTATTGGTCGGCTCGCCGATCACCGCCACCATCTGTCGATGGCCGCGCGCGGTGCAGGCATCGATCAGTGCCTGCAGCAGGCCGGTGCCGACGCCACGGCCCTGGAAGCGTGCATCGACATAGACCGAGTTCTCAACGGTCCACTGGTAGGCGATGCGCGTGCGGTAGGTGTTGGCATACGCATAGCCGGCAACCTGGCCGTCGATCTCGGCCACCAGGTAGGGGAAGCCGCGGTCGATGATGTCGCGCATGCGGCGCAGCATCTCGGCCTGGTCGGGAATCTCGTACTCGTAGGTGTTGACGAAGTCGGTCACTTCCACCGCGTAGATCGCGGTGATCGCAGCGATGTCGGCAGGGCCGGCATCACGGATGAGTACGGCCATGCGCGGGCTCCGGGTCAGTCGATGTAGCGCTTGAGCAGGTCGCCGTAGGCGTCGATGCGACGATCGCGCAGGAACGGCCAGATGCGGCGCACATGCTCGCTGCGCTGCAGATCAACCTCGCACATCAGGATGGTCGCTTCGGTGCCGGCCTCGGCCAGGAACTCGCCCTGCGGGCCCAGCACGTGGCTGTTGCCCCAGAACTGGATGCCCGAGGCGCCCAGCGGCGACGCTTCATGGCCCACGCGGTTGCAGCTGAGCACCGGCACGCCGTTGGCCACGGCATGGCCACGGTGGCTCAGCACCCAGGCGTCGCGCTGGCGGGTCTTCTCGTCCTGCACGTCATCCGGGTCCCAGCCGATCGCGGTGGGGTAGAGCAGCAGTTCCGCACCGGCCAGCGCCATCAGCCGCGCCGCTTCCGGGTACCACTGGTCCCAGCACACCAGCACGCCAAGGCGGCCGACCGAAGTGTCGATCGGCTTGAAGCCGATGTCGCCCGGGGTGAAGTAGAACTTTTCGTAGAAACCCGGGTCATCGGGAATGTGCATCTTGCGGTACTTGCCCAGCAACGTGCCGTCCTTCTCGAAGACCACGGCGGTGTTGTGGTACAGGCCGGCAGCGCGGCGCTCGAACAGCGAGCCGACTAGAACCACGCCGTGCTTCTTCGCCAGCGCGCCCAGGCGCTCGGTGCTCGGGCCCGGGATCGGCTCGGCCAGGTCGAATTCATCGACCGATTCGTGCTGGCAGAAGTAGGGACCGTTGTGCAGTTCCTGCAGCAGCACCAGCTTCGCGCCCTGTGCCGCAGCGTCGGCAACACGCGCTTCGATCACCGCCAGGTTGGCGGCGGCATCACCGTGGTTGCGCTCCTGGATCAGGGCGACGGTAAGAGGGCTGCGCGAGTTCATGCGGGGCGATCCTGCGGGGGGAAAACCCGCATGTTAACGCGGATGCGGCATGACAGCGTGTTGGCTGCTGAATGGTGCACGCAACCGGTAGCGCCGGGCCATGCCCGGCGGATTTTCCAGATGCCGCTGCGCTCGCCGGGCATGGCCCGGCGCTACCGCGTGGCTTACGCCTTCAACAACCCGGCCGGCAGCTGCATGGTGATGCAGTGCAGGCTGCCGTTCTGCCAGATCAGCGAGCGGCAGGGCACCTGTACGATCTCGCGGCCCGGGTGGGCCTGTGCCAGCACATCACGGGCCAGGTCGTCGGCCGGGTCGCCATAGGCCGGCATCAGCACCGCGCCGTTGACGATCAGGTAATTGGCATACGAAGCAGCCAGGCGGCGGCCTTCATCGATCACCGGCTTTGCCCACGGCAACGGGAACAGCCGGTACGGCTGGCCGTCACGCGTGCGCAGTGCGGCCAGCTCGGCACCCATCGCCTGCAGTTCGGCGTAGTGCGAATCGCTGGCGTCGTCGCAGGCCTGGTAGACGATGCTGTCGGCCGAGGCGAAGCGGGCGAGGGTGTCGATATGGGCGTCGGTGTCGTCGCCTTCCAGGTAGCCATGATCCAGCCACAGCACGCGTTCCTGCTGCAGCCAGTTCGCCAGGTCGGCGCTCAGGCTGTCGCGGTCACGGTCGGGATGGCGCTCGTGCAGGCACTTCCAGGTGGTCAGCAGGGTGCCCTCACCATCGGTCTCGATGCCGCCGCCTTCCAGTGCGAACGGAATGCTGCGCACCGCCGCATCGTTGAACACGCCGGCCTGGTCGAGCACGCCAACCAGCTGGTCATCGAGGGTGGCATCGAACTTGCCGCCCCAGCCGGTGAAGCGGAAGTCCAGCAGCTGGAAGCTGCCGTCGGCGCGGCGCAGGGTGATCGGGCCCGAATCACGCAGCCAGGTATCATCGTACGCGGCGGTGGTGAAGTGGACCTTGTCCATGTCGATGCGGTTGGAGCGCAGCCGCATCTCGGCATAGGTCTCCACGTCATCGTCGGCCACGCAGATCAGCACCGGCTGGAAGCGGGTGATCGCCGCAACGAGGGCGATGTAGGTCTCTTCCACCTGGCCCAGGCGGTCGGCCCAGTCGGTGTCGGCGGTGGGCCAGGCAATCAGGACGCCGCTCTGGGCTTCCCATTCGGCAGGAAAACGAAGGGTCTGGTTCATGGTCTCGCTACACGCGCCCGCCGGTGGCGGGCATGGGGGTCAACGGATCGGCGGCTTGGGGCCGATTTCGTTCGGATCCGCCTGGTTTGCCACTACGTCGATCACCTTCTGCTTCTCGAAGTAGACGGTGAACTGCGGGTACACCCAGCGGTGGATGGTCGGCCATTGCCGTTTCTGTCCGCCGCGCGGCTGCAGCTGCTCTGCCGGCGCGCCGAACTGGGACTGCACCTGCTGCATGCTCTGGCCGCGGGCGGGCAGGGCGCCGGCCGGCTTCTCGCGGGCGCGGTCGACAAGCAGGGTATCGGCCAGCGCCGGGGTGGCGGCAGCCAGGGTGGCCAGTACGGCCAGGGTGCACAGGTAACGCGTCATCTCGATCTACTCCCCAGTGGTCAAGAACAGCGATTACAGCAAAAACGGCAGGAAAAAACCGCATAAACAAAAAACCGCCCGAAGGCGGCTTTTTGCATCGGGTCGGCCCCGCGTGGGGCCAGCCGCGGTCACAAGGACCGTTGGGCTTAGCGCTGACGCGCCTTGAAACGCGGGTTCGACTTGCAGATGACGAAGATCTTGCCACGACGACGCACGACCTTGCAGTCACGGTGACGGGCCTTCGCCGACTTCAGGGAGGACAGAACTTTCATGGCATACCTCGGCGTAAACAGTAGTTGTTCGGGTGGAGCGTGGCCGCGATATGCGAAAGACAATCGGCAGTTGACGCTCGTTCAAGCCCGCCATTCTACCGGGCTTTTCCCCATGGTTTCAAGTGGTTGCACAAATGGCCCGTTGCGGGGTGTCTGGCAGGGGCTAGAATGGCCCCTTCACACGCGCAAGGACCCCCATGAATCCACTCGTTCCCGTCCTGACCATCGACGGCCCATCAGGGGCCGGCAAGGGTACCATCAGCCGCATCGTGGCGCGCCGGTTGGGCTGGCACTACCTGGATTCGGGCGCTCTGTACCGTGCCGTCGGCGTGGCGGCCAGCTGGGCCGACATCGACACCTCCGATGCCTCCGCGCTGGTGCGCTGCACCTTTGACACCCATGTCCAGTTCGTCGAGCAGGGCGATGGCATGCGGGTCCTGGTCAATGGCACCGACGCCACCGACGAGCTGCGGCTGGAGACCACCGGGGCGCTGGCGTCGGCGATTGCCGCCATTCCCGAGGTCCGGGCCGCCCTGAAGGAGCGCCAGCGCGCATTCAGGATGGAGCCGGGACTGGTCGCCGACGGCCGCGACATGGGCACCGTCATCTTCCCGGACGCCCCCTACAAGGTCTTCCTGACCGCCAGTGCCGAGGAGCGCGCCGAGCGCCGGCATAAGCAGTTGAAAGACAAGGGGGTTTCTGTTAACTTTGAAGACCTCCTGCGCGAGATCATGGCCCGCGACGCCCGTGATGCTCAGCGTACCGTGGCGCCCCTGAAGCCGGCAGACGATGCTGTCCTCATCGACACCACAGGCATCGGCATCGAAGATGTCGTTGCCAGAGTGATGGATCTGCTTCCGGTTCCGGCTGCCTGATCCGTTCGCGCGGGAGCTCTGCCAGCAGCATCGGTGGAGGTCGCGCATCTGCAGTGCTGTAAAAGCTCCGTCGCGCAATGATGCGTGGCGGTTTTCCTACTTCCACACACGACCTGCATTTCCGGGGTCGACCAACAGGCGGGCGGCAGCCATTCCCTGAAGGGAAGCCAGCCGACCCATGTGTCCAACAGAGTAAATCTAATGACCGAATCATTTGCCGAACTGTTTGAAGCCAGCCAGGCCAACCTGGCCAAGCTGAAGCCGGGCGCCATCGTCAGCGGTACCGTTGTTGAAGTCCGCGGCGACGTCGTGGTGATCAACGCCGGGCTGAAGTCGGAAGGCATCGTGCCGATCGAACAGTTCCGTAACGACGCTGGCGAAATCGATGTTGCCGAAGGCGACATCGTCAAGGTCGCCCTCGACTCGATCGAGAACGGCTTCGGTGAAACCGTCCTGTCGCGCGAGAAGGCCAAGCGCGCGATGGTGTGGGACGAGCTGGAAGAAGCGTTGGAAAAGAACGAAACCATCACCGGTCGCATCAGCGGCAAGGTCAAGGGTGGTTTCACCGTGGACATCAAGGATGTCCGCGCCTTCCTGCCGGGTTCCCTGGTCGATGTGCGCCCCGTGCGCGATCCGGCCTACCTGGAAGGCAAGGAGCTGGAATTCAAGCTCATCAAGCTTGACCGCAAGCGCAACAACGTCGTGGTCTCGCGCCGCGCTGTCGTCGAAAGCGAGCACTCGGAAGAGCGCGAGCAGCTGATGGACAAGCTGCAGGAAGGCGCGATCCTGAAGGGTGTCGTCAAGAACCTGACCGATTACGGCGCATTCGTGGACCTGGGCGGTATCGACGGCCTGCTGCACATCACCGACATGGCATGGAAGCGCGTGCGCCATCCGTCCGAAGTCGTGAACGTCGGCGACGAGCTGGACGTGCGCGTGCTGAAGTTCGACCGCGAGCGCAACCGCGTTTCGCTGGGCCTGAAGCAGCTGGGCGAAGATCCGTGGGATAACATCGCCCGTCGTTACCCGGCCAACAGCCGCGTGTTCGGCAAGGTCTCCAACGTCACCGATTACGGCGCATTCGTCGAAATCGAGCCGGGCGTCGAAGGTCTGGTGCACGTTTCCGAGATGGATTGGACCAACAAGAACGTCAACCCGTCCAAGGTTGTGCAGGTCGGTGACGAAGTTGAAGTCATGGTCCTGGACGTCGACGAGGAGCGTCGCCGCATCTCGCTGGGCATGAAGCAGGTTGCCGCCAATCCGTGGGAAACCTTCGCTGCCACCCACAAGAAGGGTGACAAGGTGTCGGGCCAGATCAAGTCGATCACCGACTTCGGCATCTTCATCGGTCTGGACGGCGGCATCGACGGCCTGGTTCACCTGTCCGACATCAGCTGGGCGACCACTGGCGAAGACATCGTTCGCAACTTCAAGAAGGGCGACAACCTGGACGCAGTGGTCCTGGCCGTCGATCCGGAGCGCGAGCGCATTTCGCTGGGCGTCAAGCAGCTGGAGCAGGATCCGTTCGGCCAGTACATGGCGACCAATCCGAAGGGCTCCAAGGTCGAAGGCGTGGTGAAGGAAGTCGACGCCAAGGGCGCGATCATCGAGCTGTCCGACGGCATCGAAGGCTATGTTGCAGCTCGCGACATCGCCAACGAGCGTGTCGACGACGCGACCCAGCACCTGAAGGTCGGCGACAAGGTTGAAGCCAAGTTCGTGGGCATGGATCGCAAGGGTCGTACCCTGCAGCTGTCGATCAAGGCCAAGGACGACGCTGAAATGCGCGAAGTGCTGGAGGAATACCAGTCCTCTTCGGCTTCCAGCGGCACCACCCAGCTGGGCGCGCTGCTGCGTGCACAGCTGAACGGTAACAAGTCCGAGTAATATCGGCCTTACGCTGTTCGTTGTTTCCTGGACGGCCCGGGCACTGCCCGGGCCGTTTCAGGCTGAGATGCCCCTGATGTGAGCCGGTAATGACCAAATCCGAACTGATCGAAATCCTCGCGCGCCGGCAGGCGCACCTGAAGGCCGATGATGTCGATCTGGCGGTCAAGTCATTGCTGGAAATGATGGGGGGCTCACTGTCGGCCGGCGATCGCATCGAGATCCGCGGCTTTGGCAGCTTTTCGCTGCACTACCGTCCGCCGCGCCTGGGTCGCAACCCGAAGACCGGCGAATCGGTTGCCCTGCCGGGCAAGCATGTCCCTCATTTCAAGCCAGGCAAGGAATTGCGCGAGCGGGTCAGCAGTGTGCTGCCGCTGGACGCAGATCCGGCCTGAGCCGTCCGTCGCGCGACTTCGTGCGAATCCCACCACGAGTCGGATAAGCTACGGCCTCCTGCCAATGGAGCTGTCGCATGAAAGTTTTTCGTCTGCTGGTCCTGCTGGCGGTTCTCATCCTTGGTCTGATCATCGGTGCGGTCAACATGACGGCCATGTCGATCAACCTGCTGTTTACCCAATTGAACACATCCGTCGGCGTGGCGCTGATTGCCGCCCTGCTGATCGGTGTCGTGGTCGGTGCTGGCCTGGTGCTGGTAAGCGTGGTCATTCCGCTCTACAGCCAGCTGCGCCGTGCCAACAAGTCGGCGGCTGCCCCGTCGGCGCCGGTGGCCCCCTCCCAATCGTTTGATGGACGTTGATCGAAGATGGAATTCGTTTCCGAGTGGTTCTGGTTCTTCCTCTGTCTTCCGTTGGCGGCGCTGGCCGGCTGGGTGATCGGACGTCGCGGCGGTCAACGCCACGGTGACAACCAGGTCAGCCACCTGTCCAGCACCTATTTCCGTGGCCTGAACTACCTGCTCAACGAGCAGCCGGACAAGGCCATCGAACTGTTCCTGCACATCGCCGAGCTGGACAAGGAAACCTTCGAGACCCAGGTCGCGTTGGGTCACCTGTTCCGTCGCCGTGGTGAAGTGGACCGCGCGATCCGTCTGCACCAGGGCCTGGTCAACCGCCAGGACCTGAGCGACGCGCAGCGTGTGCAGGCCCTGCTGGCACTGGGCGAGGACTACATGAAGTCCGGCCTGCTGGACCGTGCCGAAACGGTGTTCACCGAACTGGCCCAGCTGGACCAGCGCGCACCGCAGGCGCTCAAGCACCTGATCGGCATCTACCAGGCCGAGCGCGACTGGGAAAAGGCGATCGACAACGCTACCCGCTTCGAAGATGTCACCGGCGAGCCGATGGGCAAGCTGATCGGGCAGTTCGAATGCGAGCTGGCCGAGCGCTTCCGTGGCGCTGGCAAGCTGGAAGAGGCGAGGGCAGCCATTGCCCGCGCTTACCAGGCCGATGCCATGTCGGTCCGTGCCGGCATCATCGAGGGCCGCCTGGAAACCGATGCAGGCAACGCCGAGGCCGCCGTGCGTGCCTTCGAACGCGCTGCCCGCAACGATCCGGAGTACCTGCCGGAAGTGCTGCCGGCGCTGATGGAGAACTACCGCAAGGTCGGTGACCTGGGTGGCGCGCGCGCCTTCCTGTCCGAGATGACCGAGCATTACCGCGGCATCGCCCCGGTGCTGGCGCTGACCCGCCTGATGGAAGAGCAGGAGGGTGTCGCACCTGCCCGCGCCTATCTTGGCCGCCAGCTCAAGGATCGCCCGTCGGTGCGTGGCGAATCGGCACTGATCGACCTCACCCTGGCCGAGGGCGCAGATTCCACTGCCACCCTGCACGACCTCAAGCACATCACCGACCAGTTGCTGGTGCGCAATCCCGCCTACCGCTGCACCCGCTGTGGATTCGGCGCGCGCACCCACCACTGGCAATGCCCGAGCTGCAAGGAGTGGGGCACGGTCAAGCCGCTGTTGAATTACGCGGTGCTCTGAACCATGCCGTGGCTTGTGATGGCCGCGCTGCTGGGCCTGGCCCTGCTCAGCGCGGCGTTGACCTGGGCGGCGCGCGTGTATGCCCTGCGCAGGCAGTTGCTGGATCAGCCTGGCGAGCGTCGCAGCCACAGCGTCGCCACCCCGCGTGGTGGCGGTATCGCCATCGTGATCAGTCTGCTGGTTGCGGCGGCCGTGGCCGCCTGCGTCTGGCCGGACGCTGCAGTCAGCCTGGCTGTCGCCAGCCTTGGTCTGGCCCTGGTGGCCGGCATTGGCTGGTGGGATGACCATCGGCCGCTACCGGCCATGCGCCGCTTGCTGGTGCATTTCCTCGCCGCCGCCTTGTTGGCGGGGCTGGTCAAGATGCATGGGGGCAGCTGGCTGTTGAGCCTGCTGGTGCTGTTCTTCACCGCATCACTGATCAACATCTGGAACTTCATGGATGGGATCAACGGGATTGCCAGCAGTCAGGCGGTCATCGTTGCGCTGGGCTTCGCCACCGTGCTGCCCTGGCCCTATTCGCTGGTAGCCGTTGTTCTTGGCCTGGCGTGCCTGGGTTTTCTGCCATTCAATTTCCCGCAGGCGCGGATCTTCATGGGTGATGTAGGCAGTGGCGCGCTGGGCTATGCCGTGGCGGCGGTGCTGGCCGTCGCTGCAGTGCACACCGACATCAACTGGATCCTGCTTCTGCTGCCGTTATCGGCCTTCCTTGTGGACGCGGGCTTCACGCTGTTGGCGCGCATGCTTTCCGGGCAACGCTGGATGGAACCCCACACCCAGCACGTCTACCAGCGCGCGGTCCAGGCAGGAGCCAGCCATGCCCAGGTGACAGGGATGTACTTTGTTCTGGGCCTGTTCAGTATTACAGTGTTCAATATCTGCACCAATTTGCAGCCGAGGTGGGAGGCTGCCGTAGCGGTCGCGTGGTTTGCCGCGTTGACCCTGCTGTGGCTACTCCTGCGCAATGGATTGCGCCACCGATAAGGAATTACTCGATCTATGTCTTCACCCTGGCGGGACAGAATCCTCGGTCTGATGCCGCGTACGGCCATCGTCTGCCACGACTTGTTCATGGTATGGGCGTGCTGGCAGCTGCTGCATGCAGGTCGTTACTCGATCCTTGCCGACGCTCCTGCATTGCCGCTGTGGAACGTGGACACCACGCTGGTGCTGGCGCTGCAGGGCCTGGTGTTCTGGCGTATCGGTCTCTATCGCGGGCTGTGGCGCTTTGCCAGCGTCAGCGACCTGCTGAACATCTTCAAGGCCAGCTTCATCGGCCTGATCGCCATCGTTCTGGTGCTGGCCTGGAAGCGCTTCAACGGCGTGCCGATGTCGGTGCTGGTGATCTATCCGTTCGCACTGTCGGCACTGCTGGGCGCGCCGCGCCTGTTGTACCGGGCGTGGAAGGACTACCAGTCGCTGCAGTCCGATTCGTCCGCGCGCCGCGTGCTGATTCTCGGCGCCGGCCAAGCCGCTGAGACCCTGGTGCGCGACCTGCGCCGATCCGGCAATTTCGAGCCGGTCGGCCTGCTTGATGATGCACCGCACCTGCGTGGCGCCAAGCTGCAGAGCCTGCCGATCCTGGGCACGCTGGACGACGCACCGGCGGTGGCCCGTGAGACCGCGGCCAAGCTGCTGGTGATTGCCATGCCCTCGCTGGATGCCGTCGGTATGCAGCGCGTGGTGGCCATCTGCGAGAGCACCGGTATTCCGTTCCGCACGGTGCCCAAGCTCAGCGACATCCTGCAGGGACAGTCGCTGCCGGGCCAGTTGAAGGAAGTGGCGATCGAAGATCTGCTCGGGCGTAAGCCGATCATGCCGGACTGGAACCTCATCCGCGGCTGGTTGGGCGGGCGCACGGTGATGGTGACCGGTGCCGGTGGCTCGATCGGGTCCGAGTTGTGTCGCCAGTGTGCGCGCCATGGTGCCGGACGTATCGTGCTGCTGGAGATCAGCGAACTGCTGCTGTTGACCATCGAGGGCGAGCTGCGCCGCAGCTTCCCCGACGTCGAGATCGAAGCCGTGCTCGGTGACTGTGGCGATCCCGCGGTCATCCGCCATGCGCTGTCGCTGCATCCGGTCGACACCGCCTTCCATGCCGCTGCCTACAAGCATGTGCCGGTGCTGGAGCGTCAGCTGCGCGAAGCCGTGCGCAACAACATCCTGGCCACCGAGAACGTGGCCCGAGCCTGCCTGGAAGCCCGCGTCGAGCACTTTGTGTTCATTTCGACCGACAAGGCGGTGGACCCGGTCAATGCGCTGGGTGCCAGCAAGCGCTATGCGGAAATGATCTGCCAGAGCCTGGACCAGAAGTCCACGCACACCCGTTTCGTGACCGTCCGTTTCGGCAACGTGCTGGCGTCGGCCGGCAGCGTGGTGCCGTTGTTCCGCGAGCAGATCCTCAAGGGCGGCCCGGTCACGGTGACCGATCCGGAGGTCAGCCGCTATTTCATGACCATTCCCGAGGCATGCCAGCTGATCCTGCAGGCGGCCGCGTCGGCGTCGCACGGGGCTATCTATACGTTGGACATGGGCGAGCCCGTGCCGATCCGGGTGTTGGCCGAACAGATGATCCGCCTGGCCGGCAAGCAGCCCTACAAGGACATCCCGATCATCTACACCGGCATGCGTCCGGGCGAGAAGCTGCACGAGACGCTGTTCTATTCCGACGAGGACTACCGGCCGACCGCGCACCCGAAGATCCTGGAAGCCGGCGTACGTGCGTTCTCGCGTGACATCGTGCTGGGCAACGTGCCGAAGCTGCGCGAGGCGATTGCCAGGTACGACATCGATACAATCCAGGAAATCCTGTTCGCGACCATGCCGGAATTTTCGCCAATCGAACAGGATGCTTACATTTCTTCCGCTAAGGTTGTGCCCTTTCCGGCACGTGAGGCCAGCAGGCACCAATGAGCAAGCGCATTCGCAAGGCGGTATTTCCAGTAGCAGGTCTGGGCACGCGTTTTCTTCCGGCAACCAAGACGGTGCCGAAGGAGATGCTGCCGATCATCGATCGGCCGCTGATCCAGTACGCCGTGGATGAGGCGATCGAAGCGGGCTGTGACACCCTGGTGTTCATCACCAACCGTTACAAGCACGCTGTCGCCGACTATTTCGACAAGGCCTACGAGCTGGAGCAGAAGCTCGAGCGCGCGGGCAAGCACGAGCAGCTCGAACTGATCCGCCATGTGCTGCCGGAAGGCGTGCGCGCGATCTTCGTTACCCAGACCGAGGCTCTGGGCCTGGGCCATGCGGTGCTGTGCGCCAAGGCGGTCATCGGTGACGAGCCGTTTGCAGTGCTGCTGCCGGATGATCTGATCTGGAACCGCGGCGCGGGTGCGCTGAAGCAGATGGCCGACCTCAACGAGGCCAGCGGTGCCAGCGTCATCGCCGTGGAAGATGTGCCACACGACAAGACGGCCAGTTACGGCATCGTCGCCACCGATGCGTTCGATGGCCGCAAGGGGCGTATCTCGCAGATCGTGGAGAAGCCCAAGCCGGAGGACGCGCCGAGCGATCTGGCAGTGGTGGGCCGCTACGTGCTGAGCCCGAAGATCTTCGAGTTGCTTGAGCAGACCCGGACCGGTGCCGGTGGCGAGATCCAGCTGACCGATGCGATCGCCGAACTGCTGAGAACCGACGAGGTTGATGCCTATCGTTTCGAAGGCACCCGTTTCGACTGTGGCACCCATCTGGGGCTGGTCGAGGCGACAATTCGTTTTGCGCTGGACAACCCGAAGCTGGCCGGTCCGGCGCGCGAGAAGCTGACGGCGATGCTGGCGGAATAAGGGTTTTATCAAGCGCTCCGTGCAGCGCCTCCCGGCATAGGTGGGGAGGCGGGGGCGGGCCGCTGCAGGACACGCCGTGAACCCATCCATGGGGGCTCGTAGGCGCCATCC